>JAGACT010000091.1 GCA_017613995.1 Eubacteriaceae bacterium | reverse complement strand
CGGTATTGACCGTATCAGGTAATGATGGTATATTCTCAGCCCCCTCTCGGGGGCACCCATGGTTTGATCTCATTATAATCCCGGGAGGGGTGTCTTGCAATGCTTTTTATGTATTCTTAAGAAAAGGGACGCCTCAGCGTCCCCCTGCTCAACGAAACCATACGTTGACACAGAACAGTATGAACAGAAAACCCGCTACGGCAAAGGCCAGAGCCACCAGCAGGGTAGCCTTCATGACTCCCCACATCATCGCGGCTTTTTCGCTTCTGGTAAGGTATACCTGCTCGCCCTGTTCGTCTTTTCTTTTAAGCCTCATGTCTCCGAAGAGATCCACGTTGCTCATGTCGGCGACGGTGCGGCCGTCATCGACGAAATCATCCTTCCTGGACATCTGTGGTGTTCTCCTGACCTGCTTCGTCCATAAGATGGCATGCGCAGAAATGTCCGGGCTTCACTTCCCTGTATTCCGGTTCCTCCGTTTTGCAGCGGTCCATGCAGAAACGGCATCTGGTGTGGAACTTGCAGCCTGAAGGCGGATTGGCGGGGGAAGGAATGCTTCCCTCCAGGATGATCCTCTTCATCTTGGTATCGGGATCCGGTACCGGGATGGCGGAGAACAGCGCCTGGGTATAGGGGTGCAGAGGATTCGCATACAGTTCGTCCGTCTCCGCGAACTCCACCATGTTTCCGAGGTACATGACGCCCACGGTATCAGAGATGTGCTCCACCACGGAAAGGTCGTGGCTGATGAACAGATAGGTCAGACCGAACTGTTCCTGCAGTTCCTCCAGAAGGTTGATGATCTGGGCCTGGATGGAAACATCCAGCGCGCTTACCGGTTCATCGCAGAGGATGAAGTCCGGGTTCAGGGCCACTGCCCTGGCTATGCAGATCCTCTGGCGCTGTCCGCCGGAGAACTCATGGGGATATCTTTCCTTGTGATAGGGCTGCAGGCCGCAGGCCTTCATGACCCTGGTGATGTAATCGTCCAGCTCGTCCTCGGGAACGATCTGATGCTCCCTGGCGGCCTCGCCTATGATCTCGCCCACGGGCAGTCTCGGCGAAAGGGACGAATAGGGATCCTGGAAGATGATCTGCATGCGGGGACGCATCTTTCGAAGCTCCTCCTTGGACAGTCCGAACACTTCCTGTCCGTCGAAGTATACCTCACCGGAAGTCTTCTCCTCCAGACGCAGGATGGTCTTCCCTATGGTGGACTTTCCGCATCCGGACTCGCCCACCAGTCCCATGGTGGTGCCCTTTTTGATGGCGAAGGTCACTCCGTCCACGGCCTTGACGTTTCCTACGGTGTGCTTGAAGAAGCCGGCCTTGATGGGGAACCATTTGACCAGGTTCTTTACCACCAGGAGGTTCTCGGGATCGGATTCGGCGCCTGCGCCTATGATCTTATCTACATTTACTTCTCTAGTCATTTAACAGATCCTCCGGGTTCACGCTCCTGGGATAGCCCAGCACTTCTCCCTCATCGAAGAACCTGTAGCAGGATACGATGTGGGTGTCGCTGACCTTTATCTCTGGAGGATATTCACCATGGCAGCGGTCGCATACGGACTCGCAGCGGTCTCTGAAATAACAGTAGTCCGGCATATCTATGGGGTTGGGCACGCTTCCCCTGATGTTGTAGAGCTTGTCCACCTTCTGTCCCACCACGGGCTTTGACTTCATCAGGCCCACGGTGTAGGGGTGCATCGGGTGATGGAAGATATCGTCGCTGGTACCCTTTTCCACCACTCTGCCGGCGTACATGACCACCACGTAGTCCGCCATCTGGGCAACGACGCCAAGATCGTGGGTGATGAGCATGATGGATGAATTGATCTTGTCCTTGAGCTCCCTCAGCAGGTCCAGTATCTGGGCCTGGATGGTGACGTCCAGAGCCGTGGTGGGCTCATCGGCGATTATCAGATCGGGGCTGCAGGCCAGCGCGATGGCGATCATCGCTCTCTGGCGCATTCCGCCGGATAGCTCGTGGGGATACATGGAGTACACGCCCTCGCTGTTGGCGATGCCAACCAGTTCCAGCATTTCAAGGGTACGTGCCTTCATCTGCTCCTTGGTCATTTCGGGGTAATGCAGTTCCAGAACCTCTTCGATCTGCTGACCGATACGGAAAACAGGATTCAGGCTGGTCATGGGCTCCTGGAAGATCATGGAGATGTGTTTGCCGCGGATATGCTGCATCTGCTCCGTGGGGGTCTTCACCACGTCGTAGGCTTTGCCGTCCCCCATGTTGAAGCGGATCTCTCCTCCCACCACCTGGCCGGAGGGGCGCTGCAGCAGCTGCATCAGGGAAAGGCTGGTAACGGATTTTCCGCAGCCAGATTCTCCCACGATGCCCACGGTGGAGCACTTGGGCACGTTGAAGCTGATGCCGTCAACGGCCTTGGACGTTCCTATGTCCGTGAAGAAATAGGTGCATACGTTGTCGAATTCCACGACGTTGTTCTCGTCGTGCATCTTTGTCAGGTAATAGCTCTCGGGAGTGTTCTTGTTCGCGTGCTGTGCTTCCAGCTTGGCGGTGACCTTCCTGTTGAAGCGGGCTATCTTCGAGGCTTCCCTGGCGCTTATATAATTGGTGTCTTTTACGTTGCCTGCCATAATTACCTCCTACCTCTTCATCTTCGGGTCGAACGCGTCCCTGAGGCCGTCGCCTACAAAGTTAAAGGCTATGACCGTGGCGCAGATAAGGATGCCCACGGGCAGCCAGATATAAACATAGTTGATCATGCTGGCGTAGTCGGACACCGAGTTGATCATGGTTCCCCAGGTGGCCAGGGGGTGCTTGACTCCGAGGCCCAGGAACGACAGGGTGGACTCGGTGAGGATGACTCCGCCGAGGCCCGCGGTGGCGGTGACGATCAGCTGGGGCATGACGTTGGGCACCAGGTGCTTGAAGATCCTGCTGGACACCCTCAGTCCCGTGGCTTCCGCGGCCATCATGAATTCCTGCTCCCTGAGGGAGAGGATCTGTCCCCTGACCATCCTGGCGACTCCGGACCAGCCGAGGAATCCCAGCACGGCCATGAGCCACATGAGCCTGACGTAGGGGGTCATCCTCAGGGAATCGAAGAGGCTTCCCAGAATGATCATTATGGGCATTGAAGGTATGCAGTAGAACACGTCCACGAGCCTCATGATAAGGGTATCGACCCATCCGCCGAAGTAACCGGCGATGCCGCCCATGATGACGCCCAGGATGGTCTCTATGATGACCACCACGAAGCCCACTATCAGGGAGATCCTTCCGCCGAACATCATTCTGGCGAAAACGTCCATGCCGTCCCCGTCGGTGCCGAAGATGTGGTCCCGGCTGGGCCTGGCGTAGGTATCGATAAGGAACGTTACCTGCTCGCAGGTGATAACGTAGTTGTTGGCCTTGCGGGTAATGAACAGCTCTGTCTCTATTGGTGTGATGTTGCCGTTCTCGTCCTTGATGTACTCGCCATTGTCATCCAGCTTCGGCAGCATATATGTGAAGCTGCTCTCTTTCAGCTTTGCTTCCTCCATTTCCTCGACGATGGAAGCCACCAGGAGCTTGAAATCAAAACCCAGGGTGTCCTGCCCGCTGTAGCGGCGCACCACGAAGGTGGTGAGCACTCCGAAGGGCTCCTCATCCCCGCCGCGGTATATGACCATGTTTTCGTCCTCCTGCACGATGCGGTATGAACTACCATCGTGCTCAAAGGCAAGGGAGCTGTCCATCAGGGATCTGAGGGCCGCCGTTTTGAAGGAATCGGGCAGGTTTATCCCCGTTTTGTAGGTATCGATGACGTATGTGGAATACATGAACAGGGGATCTGAGGCTTCGCCGTCCCTGTACATTACGTAAACGTTGTATCCCCTGCGCTCGATGGTGTAATCCGTCCTGGGCATCTTGTAGATCGCCAGGTCCTGGGGCACCAGGGTCTCCTCTATGTAGGCCTTGGCCATGTTCTTGTCGGAGACCGACACCCCGGAGGTGTCGCCAATGGCGTAGGCCGTGAACTCTGTACGCTCGGTGGCGATGGCGTAGTCCAGCACCAGGGCGTCGTACTTGTTGAAGATCTGGGTCTGGCCGTAGGGATACAGAAGAGGTCCGACAAAGGCGAACAGGAACATGAAGATCAAAACGCAGGAGCCGAAGATGGCCAGTTTGTTGCGGATGAATCTCTTCCATACCAGCTGTCCCGGGGATAGGACCTTCAGACGCTGGGTATCATCCAGCGCTATGTTCTCCTCTACGTCGGGGATGCCGTTGTTGTCGTTGTCCTCGAGGGCTTCACGTCTTTTCAGTTCATCGTTGATGTTTCCCATGACGCCCTCCCTAATTGACCCTTACCCTCGGATCCACCACCGCATAGAGGATATCCGCTAACAGTGTGCCGAGGATGGTCAGAATCGATGAAAAAGCCAGATAGAACATGGTAAAGGGTATATCTCCCTGGATCATTGAGTAGTAGGAGATATATCCTATCCCCCTTATGGAGAACAGGGTCTCGGTGATCAGGGCTCCGGAAAACAGTCCGGGAAGGCTGTTTCCGAGGATGGTCACGATGGGGATGAGGGTGTTCCTGAAGGCATGGTATCCGATGACCTTCTTCTCGGGAAGGCCCTTCGCTCTTGCCGTACGGATGTAGTCGGCATTGAGGACTTCCAGAGTATTGGTCCTGGTATATCTCATTAAACTTCCTATTCCGATGGCGACCAGAGTCATGCACGGAAGGACGAAGTGGGCAAGCGTATCCATAAACTGGCCGAAGGGAGGAAGGGTCGCGTGTATCCTGGCGTTTTCCATTCCGTATGGGTCGAACCAGCCGAGATGTACGGCAAAGATCATTTTGAAGACCGTTGCCACGAAGAATGTGGGCATGGATATGCCGATAAGCGACAGGACGGTGATGGTATAGTCCGTCGCGGAGTACTGCTTTGTGGCGGCCAGCACTCCCAGAGGTATGGCTATCGCGGCCTCCAGCAGGAAGGCGGCGAGCCCCAGCCAGAATGAGTTCCAGATGACCTCCTTGAACTTTTCGGTCACCGGGATCGTCCACAGCCAGCTGTCCCCGAAATTGCCCCTTACGGCATTGGAACACCAGGTCAGAAATCCCGTGACCGGATTGTCGCTTAGTCCGTACTGGGAATTGAGTACCTCCAGCCATTCCGTGTAGGGACGGCTGCCGGGTTTGGACGCCAGTTCCCTGGCGGTTTTTTCGATGTAGCTCGTAGGCAGATTGTATATGAGAAGATAGACGAGGAACATAGCCAGAACAAGGATAAGTGCCCCCATCAGAAGTCTTTTCGTTATGAATTTAAGCATTTTTCGTATTCTCCTGGAACTGATGTAACAGTACTAAAGCAAGAGTCTGTATAAATGCAGACTCTTGCTTAGATTTTGAAGCTGATTCAGTTCAATCTGAATTATTTCAGTTCGATCTTGTCAACTCCGTTGATCCATGTCCAGTACGGTGTCATATCCTGGGGGAGGGATTCGATGTTGAGTCTCTCGGTCGAGAATACGAAGCAGTTCTGTCTCTGGTATGTCGGGACCTCCACTGCCCAGTCGATGATGATCTCAAGGCATTCCTTGTAGATGCTCTTTCTGTAGGCCGTGTTGTCGCTCTTCAGAGCGTCAGCCATGTACTGGTCGAGAGTGGCGTCCTTGATGTTGTAGTGGTTGGAAGTGGTTCCCTTGCCGTCAGCGTTGCTGGAGTGATAGACCTGGGTCATATCGGGATCCAGTGCGCTGCCCCATGCTGCCGCCCAGATGTCCTGGGTGTTGGCATCGAGCTTGTCCCAGAGGACGTTGCTGTCCGCGGGGTCGTTGATGTCCAGATCGAGACCGATGCTCTGCAGGGCATTCTTGGTGTTGGTGAAGATGCCGTATGCAGGATGGTCGCCGATACCGTCTGCGGGGATGATGGCTTCATATACCATTCTGGCTCCCTCGGGTGCTGCGGTGAACTTGCCCTCGGCATCATCCCAGGTATAGCCTGCTGCCTTCAGGAAGCCGATGGCTGCCTGGAGAGCGGCCTCATACTTCTGCTCTTCGTTCATGTCGTCGGTGTAGATGGGATTGCCGTCCACGTCAACGGAGAATGCGAGCTTGTATCCCTCGTCATTGGGACGGGGTGCAGCCCATGAAGTGTTGGAGATAGGATACTGGATAACGGTAGCTCTCTCTCCGTAGTATGAATTGATAACGGTGTTGCGGTAAACGGCGAACAGGGTCGCGAGAGCCTTTCTGAGGCACTTGGACTCATAGCTGTCGATGGTGCTGCCGACCTTTACGTTCTCGGAGTTGATTCCGATGTATCCGTAACCGTTGTTGTCGACTGCCTTGTAGGTGATTACCTTTCCTGTCAGCTCGCCCTTGTTGGCTTCCTTGATTGCTTCAATGATAGTAGGGGTGGATGAAGGATCGGAGATATCAAGGGCTCCGGAAACGATACCTGAAACCTTGTCCGCGTTCTGGGTGATCTCCTGGAACTTGACGTACTTTGTCTTGGGAGCTCCGTCCCAGTACTTGTCGTTGGCTTCGAAGGAAACGACTCCGTTCTCATAGGAAACGAACTTGTAGGGACCAGCGCCCATGGGTGCGGAAGTCTTTGCCCTTACGCTGGAGAGGTCGCCCTTTACGAATCCGAACTGGTTGTTGTCGTAATCATACAGATCGGCTGATCCGTAGTAGTGAAGAGGAGCAACGACAATTCCCATCTCATAGATGGCCTTTGCGCTGAACTCGCTCATGGTGATGGTCATCTCATAGTCGTTGACCTTCTGAACGCCTGCGATGTTGGGAGCGGATTCACCGGTCTCGATACCGACGGTCCACTTCTCATCCATGGACTCCATGCCGGAAGATTCCGTGCCGATCATCTTCTGGACATCTCCGCCGTAAGCTTCGACCATGAGATCGAATACTTCGGTATTGGTGGCTTCTTCGGGAACTTCGAATCCCCAGTTTGCCATCTTGACGGCGATGGAATCATCAGCTGCGTTGTATCCCTTGCTTACGAGGTAGTCAACGATGCCCTGAACGAACGCTTCCTTGTACTCTGCCCAGAATTCAGTCTGCTGCTCTTCTGTCCAGTAGGTGAAGTCAGTATTCTCGGGACCTGCTGTGAGTACCATGTTGTACAGGGAATCCATTCCGGAACGGTATTCCTCCATGCCGATGATGGGCAGTGCGTAGAAGGTGGATGATCCGTCATATGTGGGGTCGCAGAGCACGTACAGCGAGAAGATGGCGTCATCGATGGTGGCGGGAGTGCCGTCGGAGAATACGATGTCGTCTCTCATCTTGAGGTCATAAACAACGCTGGTAACGTTTCCTGCCTCGTCGAGATTCTGTGTGATCGTGCAGTCGGCTATTCCTGTATACAGGTAGTCGGTGCCGTTGTAGCTTCTTGTCTCACCCTCGATGCCGTTGAGGACCATGGCGCCTTCTCTGTCATAGCCGAGAAGACTTACCTGGGTCATACCCTGAACGTCCTGGTCGTACGCGGTGGTAGCGAAGAACGGGCTGAACTTTCCGGAGAAGTGGTCATATCCGACAACGAATGTGTCCTTTGATCCCTTTCCGCATCCAGCCAGAGTACCAACGATAAGGCAAAGCACAAGAACTACTGCAAGTAATTTCTTGCCTTTCATTTTGTTTTCCTCCTAATTGGATAATAAATATTACTGTGCGGAATTGTCCGCGCACATACGGAATCATTATAGCTTAATAATTCTCAGGTAGCAATATAAAAAGGACCCAAAGTATGTTCGGGTCCGACTTTTTTAATTATCTTTTTTTGAATTCGTTTCGATTTTCACGCAGTCCTTGTGTACTATCAGATACACGTATACAACGATATGCACCAGCACCAAGGCAATAAAGCCCCAGTCCGAAGCTGCCATGGTCTTTTTCGTGATAACGGCAGCGATGCAGCCTATGAAGGACGCGCAGACGAACAGGAGCCCCATGAAGGAATCTATCATGTACCTGGAGTAGATCTTGTCCGCGTCCTCCCTGATTATCATGCCGTCCTCCGCCTTTATGAAACGGTTAACGCTGTCGGAGAGGAACAGCAGGAAGAACATGCTGATGTAAAAGGGCATGTTGGAATACCAGGTGCGGAAGGTGTCTATCTTCAGGAACACGCTGCCTATGGCGGTCACTATCAGTACCATCACCGCCAGGGCCGCCTTGAGCCGGTAGGACGCGGCCGCGGCGGGATCGGTGAAATGGTGATGCTCTCCCCGGTATACCGTGACCGTCTTGATCTTGCCGTCCTTTTCCTCGTTTTCGAGCCTCCAGTCGGAGGCGTACTTGTCTATCCTCATGGCTGTACCGCCGGATCGCCCGATCCGCCGATCACCTTGTTCGGATGCCCTGTGCCCTCGGGGGAACACAGTCTGACGAGGTCCCCGTAGGTGGCGTATCTGCCGAGACGGTAGCATCCGCTGGACTTGGATCCGGCGTAATCCATGTACACTTTTCCGTCGCTGCCGGTATATATCTTCAGTTCGGTGTCGTTGCCGAAATCTATCACGATGCAGCTGTCCGCGGGGGCGGCCTTTCTTCCCCTGCCCGCGTATTTGGCCGTCAGGATCATGTTGTAGACACAGTCCATGTTGTAGGGATCCAGAAGGACTCTGTCCCCTCCGTCGGTAACGGCCATGGTGGTATTGTTTTCCACCGAATAGGCGATGGAATAGGCCATGTCGAACATGACAGCCTTGAAGCGGCTCCTCTGTATAGGATGTCCAGACCCAGCACGATCATCACCGCCATGAAGATGAGGGGGATCACGAACCAGCCCCTGGACCAGATGTTTTTAAGTTTAGTCTTCATAACAGTCTCCCCGGCAGAGCGGATAGCCTCTGCCGGTACTATTGTATAACATACGAAGACAAAATAGAACACTTACGAATCAAATCGCGTTCCTGGAGCGCAGGG
>JAGACT010000090.1 GCA_017613995.1 Eubacteriaceae bacterium | reverse complement strand
CGTCATCATCGCCACCCAGATGCTGGACAGCATGATCAGAAATCCCAGGCCCACCAGGGCGGAGGCCACCGACGTGGCGAACGCCGTGCTGGACGGCGCCGACGCGGTGATGCTCTCGGGAGAGACCGCCGCGGGCAAATATCCCGTGGAATCCGTGGAGACCATGGCAAGGATCGCCGTCACCGTGGAGAAGCAGTACGCCAGGAGCGTGTACGACATGTACGGGGAGGAGACCATCACGAACGTGGTGAGCTTCGCATCCTGTTCCGCGGCCAACGAACTGGGCGCCAAAGCGATAATCGCCCCCACCGAATCCGGCTACACCCCGAGGATGGTCTCCAAGTACCGTCCCTCGGCCATGATCATCGCCGGCACTCCCCACGACTGGGTCCAGAGGCAGCTGTGCCTGACCCGGGGAGTGATCCCCATGCACCAGGACGAGGTGGAGGATTTCGAGGACACCGTGAACGAGAGCATCGTCTATGCCGTAAAGAACGGATATATCGACGAGAACGATTCCGTGGTCATTACCAGCGGACTGCCCGCGGGCAAGAAAGGCAGCACCAACACCATGAGAGTGGAGACGGTGAACCGCTTTATCCTTAAAGGCCGCGCCTCCGGCAGCAGCGTCGTTTCGGGGAAGGCCGTAAGGCTGACGGGCGGAAAGACCCTCACCGAACCGAGCATCGTCATAACGGATACCGTCAACGAAAACCTTGTGAAGAACGCATCCCTGGTCAGGGGCATCATCTCCACCGGCAAGGACATTTCCGGCGCCTGCAGGGCGTTTGCCTCCCAGCACGGCATCACGATCCTATCGGACACACAGGACACCAGGATCTTCCTGGACGGGGACATCGTCGAGATAGATCCAGTGGGACAGTATGCGTACCGGGTCTCGGGATCGTCCCGGAAAGACTGAGCGATAAATCGAAACAAGAAAAAAACCATGGATCGGTCCATGGTTTTCTTTTTTCAGAGATACAGTATGTAGCTGTGGCCCTTTTCGGTCCGGCCGCTTTCGGTGAAGCCGCAGGAAGTGAAGCATGCGATGGACGCGGTGTTGAAGTCGTAGATCTCCTTCACCCCCAGGGTCTCATACCCGAGCTGCCTGGCCCTTTCACAGAGAGCCAGGATCACCTTTTTCCCGATGCCCCTCCCCCTCATCTCCTTCGGGCCTATGACAATGGGAAGGTCATCGCAGCAGAAGGTGACGTCGCCGATGGGGACATATTCCCCGTCGGTGAGGTATTCTATGAAGTACAGCTCCCCGTACCCGTCGAGGTAGGAATACATGCGGTCCAGGGTATAGCGGCTGTAGGGCACAGGGTCCCCGTCCACCAGGTAGGTGGTGTCGCCGTCAAGGTACCAGTCCAGGGCGAAATCGTAAACATTGTCGAAGCGCCTGAGCCTTAAGGTATCGTCGATCTGTATTATTTCCGGCTGCTGAGTTCCGGGTATGGGCATCTCGTCCTCCTGATCGGTCCCCGGTGCAGCCCGGGGCTGTACTGCGATTGTATTCTACACAAAATTATACGGTTCACAAAACACATTCGGTGTTATATAATCATCATATGGAAAAAGAAAAGAGAAAATTAGTCGTATGTGTTCCCTGGATGAACGAATCCCAGGTGGATCAGGTGACCCGGGCCTGTGAGGAAAACGGCTTCGAGCCGGTTTTCTTTCAGAAGATTCCCACCGGACAGGACATTTTGGACGCCGAAGCGGTCTTCGGAGTACTGCCCGCGGGCCTGCTTAATGACGCGCCTGCCCTCAGGTGGGTGCACTGCGCCATGGCGGGCGTCAACATCTACACGGACTGCGGGGCATTCACTTCAGGCAGAGCGATACTGTCCAATTCGAACGCCTTCGGGGTCACCATCGCAGAACACATCATAATGGTGCTTCTGATGATGATGAGGCATATGGATTTTTATCAGAAGCTCGTATCCGAAAGAAAGTGGGGAAGGACAGCCCCCATAGACAGCATAACGGGAAGCCGCATAGCGGTGATCGGAACGGGAGATATAGGAGAATCCTTCGGCACGAGAGCCAGGGCGCTGGGCGCTCATGTGGTGGGTGTCAGGACAAGGAACGAAAAACCGCACTGGTGCGACGAACTTTACCTTACCGCCGATCTGAAGAAAGCGGTCTCAGACTGCGACGCGGTGGTGGCGAGCCTTCCTCTGACCCCGCAGACGGAAGGGATCTTCGACGCGGAATTCTTCGGGGCCATGAAAGAGGGCAGCTATTTCGTGAACGTGGGCAGAGGACCCAGCGTGGTCGAAGACGCTCTGATTGAAGCCCTGGAGTCGGGACATCTGGCCGGAGCCGCACTGGACGTGTTCGTAAAGGAACCTCTGGATCCGGAAAGCCCTCTGTGGGATACGAAGGGCCTTCTCATCACGCCCCACTGCGCGGGGGACACGGCTCTGCCCTATACCAGGCAGCGGATAGTGGATATCTTCGTGGAGAATCTCGCACAGTACGCCCGGGGCGAGACGCCGTCCGCGGCCGTGGACATTAAAAAGGGATACTGAAAACTGCGCCGGAAGGTACGTTCCCGGCGTGCGGTTATGGTATACTCTGTCTGAAAGCAGACTGAAAAAGGAGGAAGCATGCATGGAAGATAAGGACATCATCCTTGAAGCAATGAAAAAAGCGGGCGAGCCGCTGAACGCCACAAAGGTAGCCGAACTGACTGGCCTTGACAAAAAGGCCGTGGACAAGGCGTTCGCCGCCATGAAGAAAGAGGGACTCATCGTTTCACCGGTGAGATGCAAGTGGGAGCCGGCTGCCAAGTAAGCCGTGCCCGGACGGAAAAAAAAGGGAGCATGACCTGCGACAGCAGGCATGCTCCATGTTTTTTTGCGTCACTTGATGAAAAGGTCGATGGCCTTCTTTATGTCCTCCATAGCCTCCGTGTCCCCGTCCTCCGCGGCGTGCACCAGGCAGTGGGACATGTGCTCCTTGAGGATCACCTTGCCCAGGTTGGTAAGGGCGCTGCGGACCGCTGTCAGCTGTATGAGGACCTCGGAACAGTCACGGTCGTCCTCCACCATCCTTTTCACGTGTTCGAGATGGCCTATGGCCTTGGAAAGACGGTTGAGCACCATCTTCTTGTGTTCCGGTGAATGCACATGGGAATACTTGGGCCGGGGCGTCTCGTCCCCTGGCAGAGTCAGCCCGTGTTCGTGATGGTGCGAGAAGTATTTCCTGTATTCTTCGGGTACCTGGAATTCCATGTCTTCAGCCAAGACGGTATCCTCCGTTCCATGAATTATAACAACATTAATTATAGCATATCCGGCGGGTGTTTTCCTTGACATCATCTGCAATAAAATATAAAATTAATCTGATATATTATGACTTAAACAGGTTATCCTGAAAGAAGGTGAAACATTGGAAAAGAAGTTGCAGAAATCCGTCGTGCCGATCTACGCTTTCGGCGGTGCGTGGCTGGTCTATGCCCTGCTGTTCCCCATGTACAAGGGGGTGCATTACCTGGCGGCACTGGCTCTTTCCATAGCGGTATATTTTATCGCCGGGAAGCTCTGCCCTCCGAAGGAGGTATGGGTTGAAAAAGCCCTGTTCGGAAAGACAGGGAATGAAAGGGTCGACAGTCTCCTGGAAGAGGCCAACGCCAGCATCAAAAACCTTCGTACTCTCCGCTCCCGCATAACCGATCAGGAAGTGCTCTCCAAGCTCTACAGCATAGAGGACGTCACCATGGAGATCCTCGGACACCTTATCGAGAATCCCGGCGAGGTCTCTTCCGTGAGAAGATTCATCAATTACTATCTTCCCACGACGGAAAAGCTTGTCAGCGCCTACTGCGATCTTGCGGATCAGAAGGTCGGAAGCGAGAACATTACGGTCACGATGGGAAAGATAAGCCAGATGCTGGACACCATCCTGGCCGCCTTCCACAAACAGTACGATTCGCTGTTCGAGTCCACTGCCCTGGACATCGGAGCCGAGATCACGGTCATGCAGCAGATCCTCACGTCCGAGGGACTGCTGAAGCCCGAAGCCGGAGAGCTGAAATCCGATGCCGACAACGTGGCGGATTTCAATTCAGCAGCGGAGCTGACCGGGCTTACTCTTTCCCCCGAACTGGAAAAGGAAAACGTATAGAAATCTTTAAGCCAATACACGAAATCCATCAACAGAAAGGAACACACAATGGAAAACACTACTCCCGAGCTTAAGCTTGAAATGACAGAACAGGATGACGCGATCCCCGTAATCACCGCGGAAGCAGTTCCCGTACTCGACATCGAGACCGTCATCAACGACGCCACCACCGAGATCGCAAAGGTTGAGGCAACACAGATCGCCGAACCCAGACTGAGCGCCAAGGAACAGGAAGTATGCCGCGAATTCGCAAAGAAGATCGACATCACCGACCAGACCATGGTACTGCAGTACGGCGCCGGCGCCCAGAAGCACATCGCGAACTTCTCCGAGACCGCCCTCGAAAAGGTAAGGAACAAGGATATGGGCACCATCGGCGAGAGCCTCTCCGACCTGGTCGTCAACCTCAAGGGATTCGACGGCAGCGACCGCAAGGGCCTCTTCGGATGGTTCCGCAGCTCCAGAAAGACCATCGAAAAGATGAAGCAGCAGTACACCAAGGTCGAAGCCAGCATCGACGACATAGTCGAAAAGCTCGAAGGCCATGAGGTCACCCTGCTCAAGGACATCGCCATGTTCGGCAAGATGTTTGAGATGAACGCCGACTACTTCAAGGAGCTGACGATGTACATCGAGGCAGGAAAGATCGCCATCGAAAACGCCAACGCTCATCTTGACGAGCTCAAGAAGATCGCCGCCGAGACCGGCACCACCGAGGATGCCCAGAAGGCCAGCGATTACGCCAACCTGATCAACCGCTTTGAGAAGAGGATCTACGATCTCGAACTCACCAGGACGATCTCCCTCCAGATGGGGCCCCAGATCCGCCTGCTGCAGAACAACGACAGCCTGATGGCTGAGAAGATCAATTCCTCCATCGTGAACACCATTCCTCTCTGGAAGAGCCAGATGGTCCTCGCCCTCGGTCTTGAGAACTCACGCCAGGCCATAGCCGCCCAGAAGGCAGTTACAGACATGACGAACGAGCTGCTTCAGAAGAACAGCGAGACCCTGAAGATGGGCACCATCCAGGCCGCGAAGGAGAGCGAGAGGGGCATCGTCGAGATCGAGACCCTGCAGAAGACCAACGCCGATCTGATCGAGACCATCGATACCGTTATCCAGATCCAGAACGAAGGAAGAGCGAAGAGAAAGGCCGCCGAGGCAGAGCTGCAGAATATCGAAGCAGAGCTCAAGACGAAGCTCTTAGAGGTCGCAAAGAAATAATCATTAAGGACATAAGGTGATTCTTATGGCAAAGGACAACAACAAAGCTGATTCATCCCAGGAGATCCTGAAGCCGCAGGGGGCGGGCAAAGCCCGCCTCATCGCCATCATCATGGTGATACTGGCCATCATCATCGGCACCAGATCATCACTGATGGGTCTTCGCAGGGAGGCGCTCAGCTACTTTACGGACGGAGATCCCTCCAACAAGCTCGATTACGGCATCCAGTACGACCTGGATGAAAGAGTGAAGTTCGCCAACCACATGATTGTTGTGGGCAAGCGCTACCTCGGAGAGAACGACGCCTTTATCGCGAACATACTGAACGATTCCGCCAAGCTTCAGAAGGCAACGGATCCCTCGGACAAGTTCAAGTACAACGAACAGCTGGGGGCGGACTGCTATGCCCTGCTGGAGTATCTGGACAAACTGAATCTTGCGGGATCCATAGACATCAACGATACGGACATGACGCTTCTTGTCGAGGCGTGGGTCGACATGGAATCATCCAATCAGAAGATGGGCCATTCGTCCTACAATACGAAGGCCAGGGAATTCAACGCCATACTGGAGCAGTTCCCCACGAACATCACCCGTCTCATCGCCTTCGTCAAGCCGCTGACCCTGTTCGATTACTGATGCGGGAGGTAATGATACTGTGATGAAAAAGATTACAGCCCTGCTTGTCGCTCTGATACTGATCCTGGCCCCCGCAGCGGGCTTTGCCGTGACATACGACCCGCCCAAGGACGTATACGTGGCGGATTACGCGAACGTCATCGACAGCGAGACCGAGAAGTACATCATCGAGACAGCCCGCAAGCTGGACGAAAAGACCGGAGCCCAGATAGTCATCATGACCGTCGACTTCGTGGACGGCGATTTCGAGGATTTCTGCTTTGATATCTTCAACAGCTGGGGCATAGGCGATTCCGTGAAGAACAACGGCATACTGCTGGTGATGAGCATCGGCGATCAGGATGCCTACTGCCTGCAGGGAGCGGGTCTGGAAAAGGCCCTCACTTCCGGCATGATAGGCGAGATGATGAACGAATACCTGGCGGATGATTTCTTTTCCGGAAAATATTCCGCGGGTGCAAGGCATATATTCGACGCGTTCTGCAGCTGGCTGTGCAATTACTATGACGTCAGCCTGACCACCACCCCGGCACCGGCCCCCGTGAACCAGGGAGGAGGCGGCGGAGGAGGCGAGACCATCAATGGTTCCGACGGAGGCAGCGATACCCTGTCCATCATCTTCGGGATCATCGCCCTGGTAGTGATACTGATAGTCATTATCATGGTCATAAGACTGATCTTCCGTCCCCGCTACCGCATCTATAACGGCAGGAATTACTACTGGAGCTATCACAGGCCCAGCAGCCATTACTACAACACCTCGTACGGACCGAATACGTACTACATACCGGGATACAATCCCAACAGCTACCACAGCGGGTCCTCCTACGGCACCTCGAACCATTCGTTCTGGAGCGGTGGGTCGGGCCACAGCACATCGGGCAGCAACCACAGTACATCGGGCAGCAGCCACAGCTCTTCGGGGAACAGCTACGGAAGCAGCCATTCTTCTTCCTACAGCTCTGGGAGCAATCATTCGGGATCCTCATCCCATATCTCCCACGCCGGAAGTTCCCACTCCGGTTCCCATATCTCCCACAGCTCCCACGGAAGCTCGGGAGGATTCGGAGGAGGCGGCTCCCGCGGAGGCGGTTCCGGTTTCGGAAAGAGATAGGATACAGCAGAATCCATCAGGGCTTTCCCTGCTAAGGGAAAGCCTTTTTTCGTTGCGCGGGACCGCGGCCGGAGCGTGAACTGCAGTTGACGGGGACGGGAAAATCGGTTATACTATTATTAATTAAAGACAGGGGCGCAGCGCCCCGTGAATGAGGTGTAATATGAACGAATTATGGCAAATGCTCGATGAGCTGAAGAAGATGAACTGGGTGGAGCTGTCGCTGCTTATGGACAATGACAGTCCCTACTGGAGCGGAATGCCCGAGAACGCTGTGGAACTGGGTAATATAATCTTTGACTGGGGCAATCCGATGCTGGAGTGCCAGATTATGCAGTTCAAGTTCCCCGGACAGTTCGGTACCCATGTGGACTTCCCGGCCCACTTCTGCAAGGGAGGCAATACCGCCGAGAGCTACGGCGTGAAGGACGGCGTGTTCCCCCTCTGCGTCATCAATATAACCGACAAGGTCAAGGAGAACCAGACTTACTGCGTCACCGTGGATGACATCAAGGCATACGAAGCAAAGTACGGCCCGATCCCCGACGGAGCATTCGTGGCCCTCAGGACCGACTGGTCAAAGAACTGGCCCGATATGGAGGCCATGTCCGGACTCGCCGAGGACGGAAGCGAAAACTTCCCCGGCTGGAGCCTCGAGGCCCTCAAATACATCTATGAGGAAAGAAACGCCGCCGGCAACGGTCACGAGAGCTTGGATACGGACGGATCAGCCGAATGCGCCAAGCATGAGGATCTGGCCTGCGAAAGATATGTTCTTGAAAAAGGCAAGATGAACATCGAGCTCATGTGCAACCTCGACCTCGTCCCCGAATGCGGAGGCATAATGTTCGCCGCATGGCCCAACTTCAAGGGAGCAAACGGCCTTCCCTGCCGTGTATGGGCGATCTTCGAATAAGCAATGATAATAAAGGATGCAGGGTACTGCCTTAAAAGCAGTTCCCTGCTTTTTTTATACACAGAAACAGAGCGGCACAGGGCCGCTCATCCGGCAATGATTACAGTGAGAAATACACTTGAAGTTTACATATTCAGGTCTCTTTTGATGGATTCATGCCTGCTCTTCGCGGCGGATGACCATTTGGGACCCTTTTCGTAAAGCTCGGCCAGCTCCTCCATCACGGAAGGCACGTCTATCCCCTGGGGACATGCGTGAGCGCACTGCCCGCAGGCCACGCAGTCCGCGGGCTTTTTACCTTCATCCAGACCGTCGATACGCATGGAAGCGGTGAAGGATGACTGGTACTTGTAATCGTTGTAGCACTCAATCAGATAGGGTATGTTCAGCTCCTGCGGGCAGCCGTCGCAGCAGTATCTGCAGCCCGTGCAGGGGACTCCATTCTTGAGGCTCTCCGCGATCGAAAAGAGAGTCTCTCTTTCCTCTTCGCTCAGCGGCAGGTGGCTTTCGAAAGTGGCCAGATTGTCCTCCACCTGGAAGAGCTCATTCATCCCGGAAAGGATCATCTTTACGTTTGGCAGGTCCTGCAGGAACCTGAAGGCATAGGACGCGTCGCTCCCTCCTCCCAGAGCCTGAAGTTTCTGATGGGAAACCTCATCGAGGACTGCCAGCTTGCCTCCCCTGCAGGGCTCCATGACCCAGACTCCGAGACCGTGGCGGGTGATGATGTCGTATTTCGTCTTGGCATCCTGCAGCGTCCAGTCAAGGTAATTGCACTGTATCTGTACGAACTCAAATACGCCCTCATATCTCGTCAGGAAGTCTTCCAGAAGCTCCGGCCCTCCATGGAAGGAGAATCCGAGGTGGCGGATCTT
>JAGACT010000089.1 GCA_017613995.1 Eubacteriaceae bacterium | reverse complement strand
GAGCCGACCTGAACGGGGACGGAAAGATCACCTCCACCGACATAGTGATCCTGGCAAGATATCTGGCGGGATCGGCCCAGCTCGGCGGAGCGTATCTCATCGCGGCTGACATAAACGACAGCGGGGCAGTGAATGCCACCGACATAGTCATCCTCGCGAGACACCTGGCGGGGATCAGGCTGATCCAGTAGGAGGGAAAAGTGAAAAGAAAACCAACAAGGATCCTGGTTACTATCCTTTGCATCGTCCTGACGGCGGCCATGCTGCCTTCCGGCGCCTTTGCCTATGACAGCTTCAGCACATACGTGAGCACCGTTACGGAGATCACCGAGGGACAGACCTTTACGGTCACGTTCTCCTTCTCGTCCCCCTACGGCGTCAGCGCGATCAACGCCGATCTGGACTACGACTCCTCCATGCTTCAGATGGTTGGGGGAGAGGTCAGCGGAGGCTTTTCCGGCAGCGTCGGATCGTCGATCATAGCCTATACCACCGGCAGCTACACCGGGGGCGCCTTCGCCTCCGTCACCTTCAGGGCCACCTCGTCCTTCAGGCCCGGAGATACGGCCTACGTGGGCCTGTATAACGTAACGGGCACCAGCGAAGATCTGGAGGACGTGAACGGCTACAGCTGCGGGGTGGAGATCACCATGGCCTCGGCTCCCGCCTGGAACGATCCGGGCCAGAGCAGCTATCCCAAGCCGGAGGAAGCCACTTCAGTGAAGACCTCCGATTCGTCTCTGTCGGCACTGTCCGTGGAGGGCTTCACCCTGACTCCCGCCTTCAGCTCCTCCGTGACGTCCTACAGCGTGGAGATACCCTTCTCGGTGGAGAACATAACCATCAATGCCACCGCCAACGACCCGAAGGCGGTCATCACCATAACCGGGGGCACGAACCTTCCCGCGGGAGAGACCACCGTATGCAGGGTGGATGTAACGGCCCAGGACGGCTCCGTCACGACCTACGAGATCAGGGCTGCCAGGGCTGCCACCGCCAGTACCGAATGCTCCCTGGCGGAGCTCAAGATGGCGGGCTATCCACTGTCACCCCTGTTCGACAGGGACGTGTTCAAGTATGTGGTCATCGCGGGAGACAGCCTCAAGCAGGCGGACATCACCGCGGTGCCGGTGCACCCGATGGCCAACGTGAAGGTGCTGGGACCCTCCGACATATATCCCGGCAAGGAAAACGTATACAACGTGGTGTGCACCGCCGAGGACGGGGTCACCACCAGGATATACACGGTGACAGTCATCACCGCCCAGAACTACGAGTTCTTCCTCAAGAAGAGCTTCATACTCACATCCAGCAAGCAGATTGACTCGTCTCAGGAGGGAGTGGTGCTGGATCTTTCCGCCGCCCCCGTGCAGATAGTGCCGGACGAGATCTTCGCCCATCTTGCGTCCAAGGGTTCAGGATGCGTCGCCGTCAAGACGAAGAACGGCGTCCTGCGCTTCGACGCGGATTCTCTCTACGAGGACCGCGGCCGTGACAGCTACGACCTTACCATCCAGCTTAATTCGGACCATGCTTCCAGAGCGGCGGCCTCCATGGCCAAGTATGACAATTTCATATTCTCCACCAACGACACCGTTTTCCCGGGGACCGCTCTCGTAAGCCTGTATACGACCTTCGTGGCGGGACAGACAGTCAACGTTTACATCTACGACCCGGTGAACGACAAGTTCGAGTACGCCTGCGGCGACATCACCGTCGCCGAGGGAGGCGTTGTCTCCTTCGAGATCGACAGGGGAGGAGAGTTCATCGTATCCACCATGGACACTTCCCAGACGGAGAAGTATACCGCCGAGGTAAGAAGAAAGATATCCCTTATGGGACCCTGGGGCCTGGCCATAGCCGGCGCGGCCCTGGTGGCGGGCCTCTTACTGGGGATCCTGCTGACGTCCGTGATCTTCCGCAGAAAGATCAGAAAACTGCGCAGCACCGTGCCCGGGCCGGAGTCTCCCGAGGATCCGACTCCCGGCGGGGGAAACGCTCCGGATACCCCGGAGGAAGACAGCGCAGATGAACATGCGGACGAAGATACCCCCGAGGAGGATTCCTCCGACGACGTCAGGGACGCCACCCCCGAACAGGCCCGTCTGATGCAGGATATCCTGATCAGTGACAATGAGGATGCGCCGGAGGACGGCTCTCAGACCGAAGAGGAGATCACCGAGCAGGGGGACATCCCCGATCAGGAAGACATTCCCGCTCAGGAGGACATCCCGGTGCCGGAGGATATCTATTACGCCGATCTTTCCGTCCTCGACGGAAACGGGTACGTCCCCCAAAACGACGGCATGAGCTCCGTGGAGGAGATGGCCCGGAGCGTCTGGAATGATGACGCCGAGCAGGCTGAGGGACCCGATATGTCCGAAGCCGCCCCGATCGATCCGGAAAGCACCGACAGCATGCCGGCTCCGGAGGAAGAGCCCCGGGTCGACCTTGAGCCCGAAGAGAGATCGCGGGAAACGGAGGATGAGACCTTCGATGCGCCTGTGCCTCAGGACCCTGTCCCGCAAATCGACGGGGCCGAAGCCGAGCTCACGGACGTCCTGCCCGAAGAAACCCCGGCGGAGGAGACGCCCTCACCGACAGAGGCGCCCCCGGAGGATGCCGATAAGGCTCCCGTTGAAGAAGGCAGAAGCGAAAGAAGAGGCTTCTTCTCCTTCAGAAGAAAGAAGACCGAGGAGGAGAAGGCCCTTGAAGAATTCGAGGCCCTTCTGGACGAAATGAACAGGGGAAAGCGCTCCTGAGAACTACTGTGACTGACTGCAGGAGAGGGGATAATCCATCCTCCCTCCTGTCTTTTTCCAATAAGAGCGGAGCAAAGATCGCTCCAGGCGGAGAATGCCATGAAAAGTGAAGAATATCCCAGACCGCTGATGAAGCGGGACAACATCATAATACTGGACGGTACGTGGGAGCTGGAAGGCAGGGACATAATCGTTCCGTATCCGCCCCAGTCCGAGGCCTCCGGTTGGCAGGGGAACGTGCCGGAGAAAATGAGGTACTCCCTCAGGTTTTCCATCGAGCCTCCGGCAGAGGACCGGCGGATCCTTCTGCATTTCGGAGCCGTGGACCAGGTGGCCGAGGTCAGCCTTAACGGGGCATATCTGGGCAGGCACGAGGGAGGCTACATGGGCTTTTCCTTCGACGTGACCGAAAGGATATCCGACGGCACCAACGTGCTGACGGTGGAGGTCACCGACAGCCTGTCCCACTTCTATCCCTGGGGCAAGCAGTCGAAGGAGCCCTCCGGCATGTGGTATACCCCGGTGTCCGGCATCTGGCAGAGCGTGTGGCTGGAATCCGTGCCCCGACGCCACGTGAACTCCCTGAGCTTTACCGGGGATCCGGCCAGCGGCAGGGTGTCCTGGGAAGCCTCCGCCACCTGCGGCGGCACCTACGTTATAACGGTCTATGCGGGCGATGAGGCCGTGGTCCGTCAGGAAAGCGACGAAACCGGCGGAATGTTCGTCATCCCGCGGGAGCACCTGCATCCCTGGAGCCCCGATGATCCCTTCCTCTACAGGGTCCGGGTGAGCTTCTGCGGCGAGGATAACTTCTCGAGCTACTTTGCCTTAAGGAGCATCTGTGTCAGGCAGATCGGCGGGATAAAGAGGGTCTGCCTCAACGACAGGCCCGTATTCCTTCACGGGGTGCTGGATCAGGGGTATTTCCCGGAAGGCATCTTCGTGCCCCCGTCCATGTCCGACTACGAGGAAGATATCGTAAGGCTGAAAGAATTGGGCTTCAATACCATAAGAAAACACATCAAGGTGGAGCCTGAGGCTTTCTACTACGCCTGCGACAGGCTTGGCATGCTGGTGATACAGGACATGGTGAACAGCGGTGACTATTCCTTCTTCAGGGATACCCTGCTCCCGACCCTGGGCAGGACGAAGCGGGACGACCGGGTCGAAGAGCCCGACGGCAGGATGGAATTCTTCGTAAAGCACATGCAGGAGACGGCCTTTCGGCTTTACGGCCATCCCTGCGTCATCGCCTATACCGTCTTCAACGAGGGATGGGGGCAGTTCAACGCGGACAGCTGCTACCGTACCCTCAGGGAACTTGATCCCACCAGGCTCATCGACACGGCTTCGGGATGGTTCGAGCCGGGCCTGACGGACCTGGACAGCGTGCACGTGTACTTCCGCGCAAAGGAGCTCTCGCCTTCCGCGGCAAGGCCCATGCTCCTGAGCGAATGCGGGGGCTTCACACTGGACATCGACAGGAAGCACAGGGGCGTCCGCTGGGGATACGGCAGGTGCCGCTCTCCCGAGAAGCTCACCCGCAGGATTGAGGCCATGTACCGCAAGATGGTCATCCCCGCCATCGAAAAGGGGCTCTGCGGATGTATATATACCCAGCTTTGCGACGTGGAAAACGAGATCAACGGTCTTTACACCTATGACAGGAGCGTATGCAAGGTCATACCGGAAAGGCTGGCCGCCCTGTCGGAAGTGCTTTACAGCACCCTGGAAAAGAGTGTACAATAATAACAAAGAAAATAACGGAGGAAATCATGTATTACAACAGATTCAACGATGAGATCAGTCTGTCGGCCCTGGGGCTTGGTACAATGAGGCTCCCCACCAACACCGCACCGTCGGACATCGACAGGACCAAGGCAGCGGAGATAATCGAGTATGCCTACGACCACGGCATCAACTATTTCGACACGGCCTACCGCTATCATGACGGAGAAGCGGAAAAGTTCGCGGGAGAGATCCTGAGCCGTTTCCCCAGAGAAAGCTACTACCTGGCCAGCAAGATGCCCGGCCATCAGATGAAGTACGAGAACGGGGTTCTGGGATTCTCCGGATACCTCAGCCGTCTGCCGGTGAGGACCATTCCCGAGCTGTTCGAGGAGCAGCTGGAGAAGTGCCGCACCCCGTATTTCGACTTCTATCTTCTCCACAACGTCAACGAGTCTTCCATCAACTTCTATACCAACGAGGAGCTGGGCGTGGTCCGTTATCTTATGGAGCAGAAGGAAAAGGGAAGGATAAAGCATCTCGGATTCTCCTCCCACGGGAAAGCGGAGACCATCAGGAGGATGCTGGACACATATGACTGTTTCGAATTCGTTCAGATACAGCTGAATTACCTCGACTGGACGCTGCAGGACGCAAAGTCAAAGTACGAGCTCCTGTATTCCAGAGGGATCCCCGTGGTGGTGATGGAATCCGCCAGGGGCGGAGCCCTGACACGCCTTCCCGACAGGGCCCAGTCCATCCTCAGGGAGATGCGTCCCGGCATGAGCATCGCTTCCTGGGCCTTCAGGTTCCTGCAGTCCCTTCCCGGAGTCATGGTGGCCCTCAGCGGCATGAGCGACATGAACGCCCTGCAGGACAATCTGCAGACCTTTGACGAGAGGCAGCCTCTGACCGAGGAGGAGATGAAGGTTCTGCTGGAAGAAGTGGTGCCCTCCATGGCGGACATCGTCCCCTGCACCGCGTGCCGCTACTGCTGTGACGTATGCACCCAGGAGCTGGAGATCCCCAACCTCATAAGCCTGTACAACGAGGCGTCCTTCTCTGGCGCGAAGGGAGGCACCGTGGGAATGAGCCTCAGAAACATCCCGGAGGACAAGCTGCCCACCGCCTGTGTGGGCTGCGGAGAGTGCCGCAAGGTCTGCCCCCAGGGCATAGATATCCCTTCCATCATGGAGAAATTCTCGGCTCTTCTGGGCTGAGAGTAATTACCGAAAACAGTGCTGACGAACTGCGGCGGAGGAACCCTCCGCCGCATTAATTCACTTATTAATTATTGACATTTCAGATCCCATCTGTTAATATAGTCGTTGTTGGCGAGAGGTACCGAAGCGGTCGTACCGGGGCGGTCTTGAAAACCGTTTGGGTGAAAGCCCACGTGGGTTCGAATCCCACCCTCTCGGCCATTTTTTTTATGTCCGGAGCATCCGAAGACGACTGATCATTTGAAATTTGCTTTCCCATGATGTATCCTTAACGTATAAGATATTTTCCCCTGAAAGGAGACGGATATGACCAGGATAATCACCATCAGCCGTGAGTACGGCAGCGGAGGAAGGGAGCTCGGAAAACTTCTGGCCCAAAAGCTCGGATACGCATACTACGACAAGGAGATCGTATCGGAGATCGCCCAGCGCAGCGAGCTTTCGGAATCCTACGTGCAGAACATGATAGAACAGAAACCTTTCATCTTTCCCGTGCACATCGGGGAATCCCTGGAGCCCCAGGCGGATCCCATGCTTTCCCAGAGCCAGGAGCTGTTCGGCCTTCAGTGCAGCATCCTCAGGGAGCTGGGTGAAAAGTCGGACTGCGTGATAGTCGGACGCTGCGCCGACTACGTCCTCAGCGAGCATGACCCCCTCAGGCTCTTCGTTTACGCCCAGCTGGAGCACCGCATGCAGAGGTGCCGTGACACCGAGGACGGGATGGGGGATCTCTCCGAGAAGGAGCTCAGGACCCGTATCCAGGCAGTGGACCGCCAGCGCAGCGACTACTACGAGTTCTGCACCGGCAACCGCTGGTCCGACAGGCTGAACTACGATCTGTGCGTGAATACTTCGAAGATCTCTCTGGAGGAGCTGGCGGAAGCCATCGCCATGGTGGTGCGCTCCCTGCCTTCGGCGAACTGATCCGGAGGTGACATGTTCACCGGGATGCCCAGGGGCATCCCTTTTTATTCCCCGGGGAAAGGCTGGGCATAAAAAAAGGAGCGTCCTGCTGACGCTCCGCGGTGAACAAGTGACGGATTACCGTACTATCTCCCGTTTATTATATCCTTAAGTCTCTTTCCGGCCTTGAAACCGGCGGTGATGGTGTCGGGGATCACGATCCTTTCTCCGGTCCTGGGATTGACTCCCTCTCTGGAAGAACGCTTCTTTGCTTCGAATGTACCGAAACCGGACAGGGTCACCTTCTCACCCTGGTTGAGCGTCTCTG
>JAGACT010000088.1 GCA_017613995.1 Eubacteriaceae bacterium | reverse complement strand
GGTGAAGGAGGCCGCAAAGGGAGCGGAGTCCGAAGGAGCTGAGATCATTTACTTTGACCTGTACAGGCAGGAGAAGTTCACCGGATGCATCTCATGCTTCGGATGCAAGAAAGAGGCGAGCCTCGGAAAGTGCGCGTGCAAAGACGGCCTTACTCCCATCCTGGACGCCATGAGGGAAGCCGACGGAGTTATCCTGGGCACTCCCAATTATCTGGGCAACATCTCTTCCGGCCTCAGGGCCCTGTACGAAAGACTGGTGTTCCAGTCCCTGACCTACAAGAAGGAACTGAGGACCTACAATGACAGGCCGATCCCGGTGCTCTTTATCATGACCAGCAACTGCAACGAGGAGATGTACGAGAAAAACGGTTACGACAAGCTCCTGGAGGGATACCAGAGATCCCTGGGGACCTTCGTGGGAAACACGAAGCTTCTTGTGGCCGGAAATACTCTTCAGGTGAACGATTACTCGCCCTACGGCTGGAGCATGTTCGATCCGGATGCCAAGAAGGCCTACCACGACGAACATTTCGGGGAGAAGATCAAGGAAGCCTTCGCTCTCGGAAGCGAGATGGCGAAAACTCCCTGGTAGTATGTCCTAAGCCGGACAGCTGGTGTCACAACCTTACATGACGATACAGATGCCCTTCGATATCGTCGGAGGGGGATCCCGTCTGTATTGGATGCACGTGCTGAACTTAAGATATCAAAAAAGAGCGTTTGTACGCTCTTTTTTAGTGCAGAGCTGTATCAGCTGTTTACTGATTCCCGCCTCTCCTTAACGTCCTTCCAGGCCCGCCTGAATGCTGATACCGCGGCGTAGCCGCAGAACATGGTGACCTGTATGAGGGTCCTTACGGGACCCGAAGAGATATCGGCCCGGGAAATGACTTCCCTCATGGCCTCGAGGGAAGTGCGGATGCCGGCGACGGAGGCCGGGTCGGTCCTTCCCGCCACAAGAATTATCAGCTTAAGGAGAGGTGAGGCCAGTACATACAATATGCCGGACAGACCCAGCATGAAGAACATGCCCGTCACTACGCTGAGGAGCATCTCCCTGAGGTTCCCCGCCAGTTCCCTTACGGCAAGAATGATCAGCAGCAGGCTTACCGCGAAGGCGGCTGCCGTGGCGATCCAGCCTATGAAAGGTATGCCCTCCAGGAAGGAGTACGCGGCTGTAGTCCCTTTCCAGAGATATACCAGCAGCAGTCCGCTGACGTAGGTGAACAGCAGTACGTGCAGGAAGTATCCGAACCTTCTGACCTTAAGATCCTCCAGCTCCAGCTCGAACATTGATCCCAGGATGCAGGAGAGTCCCGCCATCATGAAAAGGCCGTATCCGATGAAGGAGGAAAGATCCCCCTCCGCCAGGGAGAGCATCAGGTCCGTGACGGTGCCTATCATGGTACAGCTGAAGATCTCGGAGAAGAGGCCTTTCGGATCCCCGCTGATGATCAGCGACACGACGATGAAAACCAGTTCTGCAATGAACAGGGTCCTGAGTATCCCGCGGCGCTTTTCCTTGCTCAGTGCGGACGCGCAGCGCTCATGCAGCGATACTTCGGCCTCATCGAGCTTCTCGTCGAAGCGTGCAAATATGCTTTCCTTCGGTCCCTTCCTCTTTTCCCTTTCGCTGGCTCTGTCCTGGAGGCCTCCGATTATCTTATCCGCGGCGTCCCTGGAAGCCAGTGATGCCCTGACTAGCTTTTCCGGGGCCGCTTCGTATACTGTGCTTTCCCTGAACTGCGGCTTAGAGGCGTCTTCGCAGGGCGCCTCATCGTTTACGGATAATTCCGAGAGCCTGTTCAGCATCATGGCGATGAAGCGGGTGAGATTGGATCCGTTTCCCTGTTTTACCGTGCCGTCTCTGAAAAAGATCCTGAAGAAGGCCTCCCCGTCACTGAATTCAACTCTTTCTATGCTGCTGTAGGGAACGGGCATGGATATGGGATCTTTTCTGTTAAGGATGTTCAGATCGCTGCTGTAAAAACCCGTATCGGTGAATATCAGGCCCGTTTTGCCAGTTCCGGAAATGGTGGTATCGAAGAACAGAGCTATCTCTTCCATCTTAAGGTCAGGCGCGAACTTCTTTGCCGCGTTCTCCAGCTGCTCCTCGCTGCATCCGTTCTCGCAGCAGTCCACGGGAAGGCTGTCGCCTTTCTTTTTTACGGACCTCCAGCTGTCCCTTATCTCATAAAATGTGTTTAGTATATCAGTTCTTCTCATCATAATTCGAACATAACGGAGAGTGGTTGTGAGATCAAAGGCTCTTAGTCCATGTTAATAATGTGATTAGTTTCAAACTTTTTTTCCATCCTCATAGTCTTCCACACGATAAGATGCTAAATAGGGAAGAGTTCGGATTTCAGTTCAAGGAAAAGGGGAGGACTGAGCCTCCCCGAGTTAGTTTGCGGTTTACTTGAATGGGTTCTCCTTGGGATAGGGGATGGTGGCAGGCCTGTTGTAGGAAATATCCTTAACTCCAAGAAGCTTGAACACTTCGTAGAGGGACTTTCCGTAGTGGCCGAATGCCACGGCACCGTGATGCGGGAAACGCTTTTCGATGAGCACGTGACGGTAGAAGCGTCCCATCTCCCTGATGGCGAATACTCCGATGCCGCCGAAGGAACCGGTGGCCACGGGAAGGACTTCGCCCTGGGCGATGTAGCTTCTGAGGACGCCTTCGCTGTCGCACTGGAGACGGTAGAAGGTGATCTCGCCGGGGGCGATATCTCCCTCAAGGGTGCCTCTCGTGAAGTCGGGCTCGCTGTCCTGGGGTTCCAGCAGACGGTGCTGGATCAGCTGGTACTTGATGGAGCGGTCTGCGCACATCTTGCAGCTGGGGGTGTTTCCGCAGTGGAAGCACATGTAGGTATCGGTAAGGGCATAGTCGTACTTGCCCCTGATGCTCTCCTGCCACATGGATGCGGGCACGGAGTTATTGATGTCAAGAAGCGTAACAGCGTCTGCGGATACGCAGGCTCCGATGTACTCGGACAGGGCACCGTAGATATCCACTTCGCAGCTCACGGGGATGCCGCGGGAAGCAAGGCGGGAGTTCACGAAGCAGGGCTCGAAGCCGAACTGCTCGGGGAACGCAGGCCAGCACTTGTCCGCGAAGCATACGTACTTTCTCGCTCCCCTGTGGGCCTCGGCCCAGTCAAGGAGCGTCAGCTCGAACTGAGCCATTCTCTCCAGCATCTCGGGATAGTATCTGCCTTCTCCCATTTCCTTTGCCATGTCGGCGCATACTTCGGGGATCCTCTCATCCTTCTCATGGGCGCGGTAGCTCACCAGAAGATCCAGCTCGGAGTTTTCCTCTATCTCTATGCCCATCTCGTAGAGTCCCTTGATGGGGGCGTTGCAGGCGAAGAAGTCCTGGGGACGGGGACCGAAGGTTATGATCTTCAGGTTCTTTACGCCGATGACGGCTCTGGCGATGGGAATGAATTCCTCCATCATCTTAACGATGTCATCCGCTGTTCCCACGGGGTACTCGGGGATGTAGGCGCTAAGGTGTCTCATGCCCAGGTTGTAGGAGCAGTTGAGCATTCCGCAGAAGGCGTCTCCTCTTCCGTTGATCAGGTTTCCGTCGCCCTCGGCGGCGGCCACGTACATGACGGGCCCGTCGAACTTCTCGGCTATGAGGGTCTCGGGGGTCTCGGGTCCGAAGTTTCCGAGGAAAACGGTCAGGGCGTTGCAGCCGGCCTTTTCCACGTCTTCAAGGGCCTTGAGCATGTCCAGTTCGTTTTCCACTGTCACGGGACATTCATACAGATCGCCCTTGTAAGCCTTTACGATGGCTTCTCTTCTCTTTATTGACAGTCCGATGGGGAAACAGTCGCGGGATACCGCGATGATGCCCAGCTTTACCTCAGGTATATTGTTCATTAAGTTCCTCCAAATACTGATAACAGCATCTTGTTTTTTATTAGTATAGCATAAATACTTGGAGCGAGAACACGCCGCTTCCGCTTTTGTTACGACAGGTTTAAAAATAAGGATATTTCGAATACAAATAGAAAAGGCAGTTGTATTTTATGCTCCGGGGCCATTGTTTCGATTTGTACTCATTTTGGTGTTGCAAGAGACATCTCCCCTTGTATATAATATATCCATGACGGCACCGGGTTTCACTTTAGTTCGGTGCCTCTTCGGAATCGCGGGGTAATCATTATGAGTATAGGGATAGGCATCGATACCGGCGGCACTTTCACCGATATCGTGGTATACGACTTCACTTCGGGAAAGGTCCTTTCCAAGGGAAAGACTCCCACCACGAAGGAAGACCTTAAGATATGCATCAACAGCGCTCTGGACATGGTGGATGAGCGTTATCTCAGGGACGCCGTGCAGATATCCCTGTCCACCACCCTTGCCACCAACTGCTGCGTGGAAAACAAGGGAAGCCGCGCCAAGCTGATCCTGGTGGGGGTCACCGACAGCGTAATGGAATGGATAAAGGCTGACAGCCGCTACGGCCTCTCGCCGGAGGACGTGCTGTGCATAGACTCCCATTCCACCTACGACGGCACCGTGGTGGATCATCCCGACTGGGAGCGGGTCATAGCGGACAACTCGGAATTCTTTTCGGACGCCCAGGCCCTGGCGGTGGCCGAAGTATACGCCCACCGCAACGGTGGCGAGATAGAAAAGAGGGCCAGGGAGGTACTGACCCGGCGTTTCGGGGTACCCTTCGTTATGGGAAACGAACTGGCCAACGACCTCAACGTGATGGAGCGGGGAGCCACCGCGTGGCTCAACGCCAGGCTCCTCAACACCGTAAAGGATTTCACCGACGCGGTGGAGACCTCCCTGGATGAGAGGGGAGTGAAGGCCGGCAGGATGGTGGTCAGAAGCGACGGCAGCCTCATGAACATGGAAGTGGTCCTCACTTATCCCGTAAAGACAATCCTTTCGGGGCCCGCGGCCTCCATAGTGGGAGGAAACGTCCTCACCGATGCGGAGAACTGCCTTATAGTGGACATGGGAGGCACCACCACCGATGTATCCATCGTCAGGGACAAAAAGCCCTTCACCACCAAGGGGATCAGGATAGGCCGCTACGCCACCCAGGTGCCCGGGGTATTCATCGATACCTTCGGCCTCGGAGGGGACAGCAGGATCCTGATGGACACCG
>JAGACT010000087.1 GCA_017613995.1 Eubacteriaceae bacterium | reverse complement strand
TGAAGACCCGTCCGCCTATCGTCACCGTAATGGGACACGTGGACCACGGCAAGACCTCCCTGCTGGACGCCATCAGGGAAACGAACGTTACCAAGGGAGAATCCGGAGGCATCACCCAGCACATCGGTGCGTACACGGTGGAGATGAAGGGCCATCCCATCACATTCATAGATACCCCGGGACACGCGGCGTTCACCGCCATGCGTTCCAGGGGAGCCAGCGTCACCGATATCGCGGTGCTGGTGGTGACTGCCGACGACGGAGTCATGCCCCAGACCGTGGAAGCCATTCACCACGCCAAGGCGGCGGGAGTCCCCATCGTGGTGGCCATCAACAAGATGGACAAGGCATCGGCGAATCCCGACAGGGTCAAGCAGGAGCTCACGGAGCATGACGTGGTCTGCGAGGACTACGGCGGAGACGTGATCTGCGTACCCGTGTCGGCCAAGGCCAAGACCGGCCTGGACAACCTTCTCGACATGATCCTGCTGGTGGCGGAGGTGGAGGACCTCAAGGCCAACTTCGACCGCGAGGCCATAGGCACCGTCATCGAATCCAGGATCGACAAGCAGAGGGGCATCACGGCGTCGCTGCTGGTGAAGTCCGGCACCCTTCATGAGGGAGACTTCATCGTTATCGGCGCTTCCTACGGCAAGATCAGGGTCATGACGGACCATAACGGAAAGAGGATCAACTCTGCCGGACCCTCCATGGCAGTGGAGGTGCTGGGCCTTCCCGAAGTGCCCGCCGCCGGAGACAAGTTCTTCGTGGTGGACAGCGAAAGGGAAGCAAAGAAGATCACCGACCGCAGAAAGGACCGCATGAGGATACTGGCCACGAAGGCCGGCGGGCCCAAGACCCTGGAGGATATCTTCTCCAAGGTATCCGAGGGAGAGCTCAAGGAGATCGCCGCCATCGTCAAGACGGACGTGGCGGGAAGCTACGAGGCCATAAGGCAGGAGCTTGAAAAGCTCAACGACAACGACGACGGCATCCGCATCAAGATCATACACGGCGGCGTGGGAGAGGTCACCGAGACCGACGCCCAGCTGGCGGCGGCTTCCAGCGCGCTGATAATAGCCTTCAACGTCAAGACGGACAACAAGGCCAGGACAGTGTGCGAGAAGGAAGGCATCGAGGTGCGCACATACAGCGTCATCTACGACATAATCAACGACGTGACCGCGGCCATGAAGGGACTCAAGGAGCCCGAGTACGAGGAGATCGTTACCGGAGAGGGCGTCATCAGGGCCACCTTCAAGATCCCGAACCTGGGACTTATCGCGGGAAGCTACATCACCGACGGCGCCGTGAAGCGTTCCGACAAGATCCGCGTCATCAGAAACGGGGAAGTTATCCACGAGGGCTCCATAAGCTCCCTCAAGCGCTTCCAGGATGACGTCAGGGAAGTCCAGTCCGGATACGAGTGCGGCATCGGCATCGAGAAGTTCACGGATCTTGCCGAGGATGACAGGCTTGAATTCTATTCGATGAGAGAGATCACGGAGTAATGGCGACCAGGCACAGGATCGAAAAGATCAACGAACTTATAAGGACACAGATCAGCGAAACGGTGAGCTACGGGCTCAAGGATCCCCGGATGGAGAACGTGATCGTGGGCGTGAGCCGCGTGAACACCACTCCCGACATGAAGTACTGCAAGGTGTATTTCAACATCTACACGCAGGACGAGGATCAGGCCCAGGAGATCATGGCGGTGCTGGAGAAGGCAAAGGGATATATCAGAAAACAGGTATCCGACGCCCTCACCACCAGGTACTCGCCGGAGCTGACCTTCATACTGGACGATTCCTACAAGCAGTATGATCACATCAGCGAGATCCTCAGGGATCTTGACATAAGAGAAGAAGATGAAATATGATTTCAGCGCTGTGGCGGCGGAGCTGTCCGCCGCCGGCAGCATTCTGATACTGACCCATACCAGCACGGACGGCGATGCGGTGGGTTCCTCCGTCGCGGCGGGCCTGGCCCTGAAGGCTATGGGCAAAACAGTTTCATACGTGGTGGAGAAGGACAAGTACGGTCTGGACCGTTTTCTGGAGGAGATGGCCTGCTTCGGCGAGCCTCTGCTCCCGCGCTACGATCTGGCGCTGTGCCTCGACTGCTCCACATTTGAGTACATGTACGGCAACGAAAACGTATCCCGGTGCTCGAGGACGGCGGTCATAGACCACCACAAGACCAACACCGGATACGGGGACGTGAACCTGGTGGACGGCACATCCGCTTCCTGCGGAGAGATGGTATTCGAGCTTATCAAGTATCTCGGAGTTCCCGTCACCAGGCAGATAGCCCATGCTCTCTACCTGGCCCTGTCCACCGACACGGGCAACTTTTTGTACTCCAACACCAGCTCCAGGACGTTTTCCCTGCTCTCGGAGCTGTATGCCATGTACGACGACTACTACCTCATAGCCGACAGGATGAAGTTCGCTCCCAGGGAGGCTCTGGAGCTCATGAGGGTTGGCCTGGGAAGCCTTCTGATATCCGACGACGGACGCTTTGCCGTCATACGCCTCATCTACGAGACGGGGTACTCCGAAAGGCTCAACATAACCTCCGACAGTCTGCTGGACGCCGTAAGGTACACCGAAGGCATCCTGGTCACCGTTCTGGTGAGGCAGACGGGGCAGGACAGCTTCAAGATATCCCTCAGGAGCACCGACGACGCCTATGACGTGAGCGAACTGGCAGCGGCCATGGGCGGCGGAGGCCACGCGAAGGCTTCAGGCTTCAGCTTTCAGGGAAGCTACGGCGAGCTGGAGAAGAAGATAAGGGATTACTACGGTTTCTGATGGACGGAGTATTCGTTGTTAACAAGCCCGCGGACATCACCAGCTTCGGCGTGTGTGCCGTGATGCGCAGACTTACCGGGACGAAGAAGGCCGGTCATACCGGCACCCTGGACCCCATGGCCACGGGAGTGCTGGTGGTATGCCTCGGATGCGCCGGAAGGCTCATCGAGTACATGCCCGCCGGCTCAAAGAGCTACACTGCGGGGATACGCTTCGGTTACGAGTCCGACACCCAGGATATCTGGGGGGACGTGAGGAAGGTATCCGATCCGCACTTTTCGGCTGAGGAGCTCAGCCGGGCGCTGGAGAAGCTGACGGGGACCTACATGCAGAAGACCCCCGCCTTTTCAGCCAGGAAGGTGAACGGCAGGGCCCTTTACAGCTATGCCAGGAACAACGAGGAGATAGCTCTCCCCGAAAAGGAAGTCACCGTGTCCCGCATAGTCCTCAGGGAATTTTCCTCAGATGAGGCTCTCATCGACGTGTACTGTTCCAGGGGGACGTACATAAGGCAGCTTATCAGCGACGCCGGGCAGATGCTGGGCTGCGGAGCCGTGATGAGCTCCCTCGTCAGGACCTCCACGGACGGCTTCGATATCGGCATGGCCAGGGATCTGGAAGAACTCAGGCGCGCCGCGGAGGAAGGCACCCTTTCCGGTATGATGCTGGAGCCGGACTGCCTCATACCCCATATCCCCAGGATCGACGCGGACAGCGGCATCTGCCGCAGGATAGCCAACGGCATGAGCCAGGAGGTCTTCGAAGGATGTCCTCCCTCGGGGCTGGTAAGAGTCTACTCCCCGGAAGGCTTCATCGCCCTGGCGGAGATATCCGGGGGCCTGATAAAACCAAGGAAGGTTTTTCGATGATCGTTATCAATGATTACAAAACTGACACCAACATACCCGAAGGCCCGGTCAGCTGCGCCTTCGGTTATTTTGACGGACTGCATCTCGGACACATGAAGGTGCTTTCCTCCGCCATGGCGCCCGGCATGAAGAGCGCTGTGATGACCTTCACCAACAGGCCGATGAACTACGTGGAGGGCAGCGCGCCGGAGGGCGCCAGGCTCATGACCAACGAGGAAAAGATAGCCATGCTGGAGGAGATGGGGTTCGATTACCTGTTCATGTTCGAATTCAACGAGGAGGTCATGAATACCTCCAAGGAGGACTTCATCCTCAACTTCATGTGCCGCTTCGGCATTAAAAGGGCCGTCTGCGGCAGCGACTTCACCTTCGGCCGGGGCAGGGAGGGAAACTCCTCCAACATACGTCAGCTGTGTTCGGAGCATTCCATCGATGTGGAGATAGTGGAGGATGTCTACTTCCTGGACAGCCTGATCAGCTCCACCGACATACGAAACGCCCTCAGAAGCGGCGACGTGATGAGCGCCCGCCAGATGCTGGGACGGTTCTATTCCATCAGCGGCACCATAGTCAGGGGCCGCCACCTGGGCCGCAGCATGGGCTTCGCCACCGCCAACATAGTGCCTGCTCCGTTCCTGCTGGTGCCGAAAAGCGGCGTATATCTCACCCGCTGCACCGTGGACGGCCGAAAGTACTATTCTGTCAGCAACATAGGCACCAATCCCACCGTGACGGATTCCTCTGTCCTGGTGCTGGAGAGCCATCTTTTCGACTGCGAAGAGGACCTGTACGGGAGATCCATGAAAGTGGAGTTCCTGGTGAGGCTCAGAAGCGAGATGCGCTTCTCATCCATAGAGGACCTGGCGGAGCAGATCGGACGCGACATCGACATCGCAAGAGACTTTTATGAGATATAGGATATATACACTGGGCTGCAAGGTGAACAGCTGCGACAGCGATACCATCTCCTCCGTTCTGGAGACCGCGGGACTCGCCTCGGCGGGGGAGGATGAAACCCCCGATCTGGCGGTCATAAACACCTGCGCCGTCACCGCGGAGAGCACCAGGAAGTCCCGGCAGCTCACCAGGCACGTCAGGAATCAGTATCCGGCCTGCTTCATCGCGGTATGCGGATGCTTCGCCAGGACCGGGGACGCGGCATCTTCCCTTCCCGAAGCGGACACCGTTATTTCCCGCACCGGCGCGGCGGATACCGGCAGGAGCATCCTGGAGGCATTTTTCGGCAGGCCCTTCGACGATATGTCACAGCTGCTGCCCGGCACGGTCCACGAGACCCGCACCCGGGCCTCGGTGAAGATCCAGGACGGCTGCAACCGCTACTGCACCTACTGCATCATACCCTATCTTAGGGGATCGCTGTGGAGCGCCGATCCGAAGGACATCGTCGAAAAGATAGAATCCCTCTCGGCGGAGGGATACCGGGAAGCGGTGCTCACCGGCATACACATAGCTTCGTATTTGTACGGGGAGTACGGCCTCATCGACGTGCTGGAGATGATCGATTCCGAGTGCAGCATAGACCGCTTCAGGCTCGGTTCCCTGGAACCGGTGCTGATGAGCGACGAATTCATCAGCCGGCTCTCCCGCCTCAGAAAGCTGTGCCCCCACTTCCACCTGTCACTGCAGAGCGGAAGCGCCGGGGTGCTCTCCAGGATGAAGAGGAGATACACTCCCCAGCAGTACCTGGAGATAACGGAGCGCATCAGGGAAGAGATCCCCGGCGCGGTGTTCACCACGGACATAATCGTGGGATTTCCCGGGGAGAGCGAGGAGGAGTTCGAAGAGAGCCTGGATCTCGTTAAAAAGGCCCGCTTTGCCCACGTTCATATTTTCCCGTATTCCCCGAGGCCCGGCACTCCCGCCTCCTCCATGAGCGGACAGCTCACCAGGGCCGAGAAGCATTCCCGCCTCAAGAGGCTGGAAGAGGTATGCGGCGAAGTGTCCCGTCAGGTGCTTTCCTCGTTCACAGGGACCGAGCTCAAGGTCCTGCCGGAATACGTCAACGAGCGGGGACTTCTGGAGGGCTACAGCGAAAACTATCTGAGGGTCTGTTTTCCCGGAGACGCGACGGACGTCAACCGCATCGTCGGCGTGCGCATCTGCTCGACCGGTGAGGACGGCATGCTGACGGGGGAGAAGACCGTCTGACAATCTTACAATTCAGGTGAGACCATGTTATTCGACACAGCAAGCGGCTCATCATCCCTGTTCGTCACCGCTTTGGTGATGATGCTGGTGGTGATCATGCCGGCGGCGGACATATTCATCTGCAGAAAACTGAAACTCGACCCGATCGACGGCGTCAGTGACAATCCCAGGGGGGACATCATGCTCTCCCTCAGGTCCGCCGTCATAGCCGGAGTGTTCCTGCTGTACCTTGCGGGATTTTCCTACATCACGTTCTTTTCCAGGGCGGCCTCCGACGAGTATCTCATACACACGCAGCTTTTCGACAACCTGATAGGATCCGTCAGGATAGACTTCGGTTTCCTGGGGGTCCTGTACCGTATCCTCACGGGGGAGTTCTCCGGGCTGGCCGAACATTTCAGCATGCCCGACATGGACGATATCCTGCAGGTATATCTGAACGTCGTCCTGTTTATCCCCATGGGATACCTTCTGCCATACATGTCGGAATGGTTCCGCAAAAGGCTTCCCCTGGCCCCCGTCACGGCATCCTTCCTGATCTCCCTGGCGGTGGAAAATATCCAGCTTATTACCAGACGGGGCTTCTACGACGTGGACGACATCGTAACGAACACCCTGGGAGGATTTCTGGGCGCGCTGCTCTTCACTGCCTTCGCCTTCAGAGTGACCCATCCCGACTGGAAGAGGGACCTGGGCCGCTACCGCAGATGGAGGAAGAACGCCAGAAAGAGGACCCTCTATCCGTTTGCCAGGAAGGTGAACCTGTCCCGGACCGTCCTGTACGCCACCGACGAGACCTCTATCTGGGATTTCTATGTGGTCAACTACTCCCTCCTACGGCTGAAGCCTTAGAGGAGGGAGCTTGTAACTGCCACGTGGTATTGACGGCTTTTGACGGCC
>JAGACT010000086.1 GCA_017613995.1 Eubacteriaceae bacterium | reverse complement strand
TTCGTAGGCTCCTCGGTTTTGCTACACCGCTTCCTCCCTCTCTGACGTTGCCGTCAGAGGCTTGCGGTTCACTACGCTTGGCGGTAACTACCCGCGGCTAGACTTTCACCAGCAAGAATCGTGCCATGCCCGGCACACGAATAAAAGACACCCGCCTCATGGGACGGGTGTATTTATATGTATATGTTTTTTATAATGCTTCCCCTGGGGACCCGGGGATACTCAGAACAGGTCCATAAGGATGCCGAACATCCCCACTCCCGCGGCGAAGGTCCCTATGACGCTGCCGATGTTGCCCATGACCACCACCAGGAGGACCTTGGTAAGACGGTTATGGACAAATCCCCTGAGTGTCGACACGTCATCCGCCAGGGTCTCGGTATCCCCCACCGTGGGAGACGCCATCCTGGCCTGGGTCAGCCCCGCAAACCATCCGGCGGCCAGAAGAGGATTGAGGGACGTTATGGGAGCCGCCACGAAGGCGGTCAGCACCGAGAGGATATGTCCTCCGCAGAGCAGGACTCCCAGGGCGGAAAAGGTGCCGTTGTAGATGATCCACTGTTTGAGCTGCTCGAGGAACGAGCCCGTATCCTTCATAGCCGTCACCGCGAACATGGCGATGATAAGAACCGGTATCACCCAGCCCGCGATCTTTCCTCCGACTCCGGCGGGAGGCACCGTATCGATCTCCTTTATCCTTTCCGGCGAAGATCCTTCCTTTATATATGTAGCCATGCCGATGGTGTGGGCTGCCCCCACCACGGCCACGACTGTATCGCCGGGTGCATTCCTGATGCCGTTTGCCAGGTACTCATCCCTTTCATCCACCAGATAACGCTTGAGCTCCGGGAACGATCCGGCCATCTCACCCATGGCGGCTTCCAGCATGTCCCGGGTCTTGAGGTTGTCCAGGTCCTCGTCAGTGATCTGCTCATCCTCCGCGAAGCTGAAGATCAGGTTGAACAGAAGCTTCATCTTTCCCGCAAAGCTCATCTTCCTCCATATTCTCAGAAATGTCGTGCGGATGTTTCTGTCCACCGTGACTATCTCGGCTCCGGTCTCCTCCGCGGCCTTTATGGAAGAGAGCATCTCCTGTCCCACCTGGGTATTGAGCCTGCCTCCGAGCCTCTTCTGATAGGAGGACAGTATGATGTTCGCCAGAAGGAACGCCACCCTCTTCTGCTTGATGACGTCCACTATGTCCGTGTCGCTCCACTTTTTGGGATTCCTGAGGTTTGCGAGCCTCTCGCTGTCCAGCTCGATGCATACGCTGTCGGGCCTTACTTCCCTGATCAGTTCGTAGGCTTCCTCCGCACTGGCCCCGGATACGTGGGCGGTCCCCAGTATATATATTTTCTTGCCGTTGATATCGTACTGTGTAACGTTAGGATTCATGTTATTCCTCTTTTGTCCGTACCATTATACTGTATCCTGCCTTCCCAGTCAATGCGGTGGAGGAACTGTTCTGCCGCTCCCCGCGCGGGCTTTCTCCCGCAGTGGGAGCGGGGCATTCTACGAAGTGCGGGCAAAGTTAAGATTTCGTCCTCATATGCTCTCAAAAGACTTGACAACTTGCATTTAATTAAGTAATATGATAAAAATGTTTATTATCAAAACATTTTTTACCAATCTATTAATTAAATATTGCGGAGGAAAATAATGAAAAGATTTGTATCGATCCTTCTCGTTGTTCTTCTTTGCCTGTCCGTATTCGCATGCGGCTCCAAGGATGACAAGAAGGATGACTCAAAGGGAAACGTTGTTGAATGCAATGTCATCTACATAGGCGTTTTCGAGCCCACCACCGGTGAGAACGGCGGCGGCGGAATGCAGGAAGTCCTTGGTATCCGCTATGCCAACAGCCTCTTCAACACCGTCAACATCAACGGCACGGATTATGAGATCCAGCTGGTTGAGGTAGACAACCAGTCAGACAAGACCGCTGCTGTCACAGCTGCTCAGACACTGGTATCATCCAACGTCATCGCAGTACTGGGCTCCTACGGTTCCGGCGTCTCCATCGCTGCGGGTGAGACCTTTGCCAACGCCAAGGTTCCGGCAGTGGGAGTTTCCTGCACCAACCCCCAGGTCACCGACGGCAACGACTGGTACTTCAGAGTATGCTTCCTCGATCCTTTCCAGGGCACCGTTATGGCCAGCTATGCATGGGATCAGGGCTATACTAAGGCAGCCATCATCAGCCAGAACGGTGATGACTATTCAACAGGTCTTGCCGCATACTTCAAGATCGCTTTCGAGAAGCTCGGCGGGCAGATCGTAGCTGAAGAGACCTATCAGACCAACGAGACAGACTTCAACGCCATCCTGACCAAGGTCAACGCCAGCGGCGCGGAAGTGCTCTTCGTTCCTTCATCCATCCAGACCGCCACACTGCTGCTGCCCCAGGCCAAGGCCCTCGGAATCAGCGCGGCCATCATGGCAGGCGATACATGGGAGAACGAGACCATCATCTCCGATGCGGCTGAAGGAGTCACCTTCTCCACATTCTTCGATGAGAACAACGACGCCAACGAGATCGCCAAGGAATTCGTTGCAGGATTCAAGGCATGGCTGAACGCCGATCCCGAGAACCTGAAGCTCAACGGCGGCAGCGACGGTGTCGCGGCTGTTTCCGCTCTCGGATTCGACGCATACATGGTAGTTTACGAGGCTCTCGAGAGACTGGCAGAGACCAACTCCGTTGCAATGCGTGAGGCACTCATAGCCACTGACTACATGGGAGTCACGGGTTCCGTTACCTTCAACGAGGTTGGTGATGCCAACAAGGATACGGCATACATCAAGACCGTTCAGGGAGGAAAGTTCGTATTCATCAAGACTCAGGTCGCCGAATAATACACATCCGAACAGAATGCTTACGGCGGGAGCAGACAGTACTCCCGCCTTTTCTTTATTATCATTGAACTGTTAAGGGTAGGACTATGTCATTAACCACTTTTTTACAGCATTGTCTGACCGGCATATCCATCGGCAGCATCTACGCGCTCATCGCCATCGGATATACAATGGTCTACGGTATACTGCGTCTGATCAACTTCGCCCACGGCGATATCTTCATGATGGCGGCATACTTCATGATATTTGCCATGGTGGACTTCATGATCCCATGGTACATATCCTTCATAATCGTGATCGCGGGGACCATCCTGCTGGGCATAACCATCGAAAGGATCGCCTACGCTCCCCTGAGGAGCTCTCCCCGTATGTCGATAATGATTTCCGCGATAGGAGTGTCATATTTCCTGCAGAATCTCGCGACGTACCTGTTTTCGGCCCTGCCGAAATCATATCCGTCGATACCGTTTCTGAATAATACGATAAAGCTCGGAGAAGTTTCCACCTCACTGGTGACGTTCATCACGCCGGTGCTCACGGTGGGGCTCGTATTCGTGCTGATCTTTCTTATAAACCACACCAAGATAGGCATGGCCATGAGAGCGGTCTCCCGCGACTTCGAGACCTCGAAGCTCATGGGCATCAAGATCGACAGGGTCATCAGCATAACCTTTGCCATAGGATGCTTCCTGGCGGCGGTGGGCAGCGTACTGTACTTCACTCCCCGTCCCAGCGTCTATCCCCTGGCGGGATCGCTGCCCGGCCTCAAGTGCTTCATCGCCGCTGTTTTCGGCGGCATCGGCTCCATACCCGGAGCGGTGGTGGGAGGCTTCATCATAGGCCTCTCGGAGACCTTCATCAAGGCTATGGGTTACTCTGAGTATTCGGATGTGTTCACGTTCATCCTGCTGATCGCGGTGCTGCTGTTCAGACCCACCGGTCTGTTCGGTGAGAAAACGGAGGAAAAGGTATGAAGAAACAGACCAAACTTATGCTAAACCTCCTCCTGGCGGGATTGGCCATCGCCCTGCTGGTGACGGTGGACATGACCACCAAATCCACCTCCATGCTGCGCACCGTACTGCAGATGGGTTCCATCTACGCCCTGGTGGCGGTATCCATGAACCTCCTGAACGGATTCACGGGCCTGTTCAGCCTCGGCCAGGCGGGATTCATGGCGGTGGGTGCCTACACCTTCGCCATCATCACCATTCCGGTGAACGCAAAGGGCGGAGTGTACTATCTGTACGGAGTGAACGACGCCATAAAGAACATCGCCCTGCCGGTGATCCCGGCCATGATAATCGCGGGGATGGTGGCGGCTCTGTTCGCTTTCCTTATAGGCGCCCCGGTCCTCAAGCTCAAGAGCGACTACTTCGCCATAGCGACCATGGGATTTTCCGAGATCGTGAGGATGCTCATCGCCTCCAGCGGTCTGGTGACCATAACCAACGGAAGCTTCGGCCTCAAAAAGATACCGGGCTTCACCAGCTTCTATTCGCCCTTCATAGTATCCGCCGTATGCATCGGCCTTATCGTGCTGATAATCAATTCATCCTACGGCAGAGCCTTCAAGGCCATAAGGGAGGATGAGATCGCGGCGGAGGCCATGGGCATCAACCTGGCCAGGACCAAGATCCTCGCCTTCGTAATCAGCTCCTTCTTCGCCGGCATCGGAGGCGCGCTGCTGGCCCAGTACCTCGGCGCCATAACATCCACTACCTTCCCGGTGAAGCTCACCTACGACATCCTGCTCATCGTGGTCATCGGAGGCATGGGTTCCGTGACCGGCAGCATCATCTCCTCCTTCCTGGTGATAGCCAGCAAGGAATGGTGGCTCAGGTTCCTGGATCAGGAACACTACATCGGTTCCTTCAGGGTGCCCCTGCTGAAGAGCGGCTTCAGGATGGTGGTATTCTCTGTGGTGCTTATGGTGGTGGTGCTCTTCTTCAGACGGGGCATCATGGGCAACAACGAATTCAGCTGGGATCGCATCGCGGCAAGATTTGCCGGAAGGAAAAAGACTTCGGAAACGGAGGCTGAGAGCAAATGAGCGAAAATATCCTTGAACTGAAAAACATCACCATGCAGTTCGGCGGCGTGGTCGCCGTGGACAACTTCTCCATGGACGTGGAAAAGGGCAGCATAACGGCCCTCATAGGCCCCAACGGCGCCGGAAAGACCACGGTGTTCAATACCATCACCGGGGTATACCATCCCACTTCCGGAGAGATATACTTCAACGGGGAGAGAATAATCGCGGGACGGCCGGAAGGCAAGATGAAAAAGCTCTACGCCGGAACGAACACCGATTTCCCCGATAAAACAGATTACAAGACTCCGGACCGTCTGGCGTATCTCGGCATCGCCAGGACGTTCCAGAACATCAGGCTGTTCTCCGACCTTACGGTATTCGAGAACGTGCTCATAGCGAAGCACATGCGGGCGAAGCAGAACATCTTTTCCGCCACTCTGAGGCTCAACGCCAAAGAGGAGAAAAGGATGCGTGACGAGGCCATGGAGCTTCTGGAAATACAGAACATGGCCCATCTGAAGGATGAAAAGGCCTCGAGCCTTCCCTACGGCATGCAGAGAAGGCTGGAGATAGCCAGGGCCCTGGCAACGGAACCCAGGCTTCTGCTGCTGGACGAGCCCGCCGCGGGCATGAATCCCCAGGAGACGCTGGAGCTGACTTCCTTTGTTTCCGACATCAGGGACCGCTACGACCTGTCGGTGCTGCTCATCGAACACCACATGCAGATAGTTATGGATATCTCCGATATGATCTACGTGCTCGACTTCGGAAAGAAGATCGCCCAGGGCGTTCCCGACGAGGTCCAGAACGATCCGCATGTTATAGAAGCTTACCTGGGGGTGGATGAAGATGTTGCTGAAAATTAAAGATCTTAACGTAAGCTACGGCGCGATCCATGCCGTCAGAGGCATCAGCTTCGAAGTGGAGGAGGGCAGCATCGTGACCCTCATAGGAGCCAACGGAGCGGGAAAATCCACCACGCTGAAGGCCATAGCGGGACTCCTGTCTCCCCAGAGCGGCACCATCGAATACGACGGTGAGAACATAGCCGGCATGGATGCCACGGACATAGTAAAAAAGGGCATCACCCTGGTGCCCGAGGGGAGACGCATCTTTTCCGACCTGAGCGTCCTGGAAAACATCAAGATCGGCGCATACATGCGTAGCGACGACCTGACGGAGGACATCGAG
>JAGACT010000085.1 GCA_017613995.1 Eubacteriaceae bacterium | reverse complement strand
GTCAATGTGCCCTGATGTAACGCCACGTCTGTCATGATATGACAGGCGAAAAAAGTGGGAGGCCGTCAAAAGCCGTCAATACCACGTGGCAGTTACAAGCTCCCTCCTCTAAGGCTTCAGCCGTAGGAGGGAGTTGTTGACTTATTCACACACGAAGCGTATGCTTCATATTTCATCAGGTCCTCTTCCAGAGCGTTTATATCATCCATAGCGGCTCCCCTGACGTATGTCCTGAACTGTTCCACCGCGGGACCTATCTCCTGGGCTGTGGCTCCCGCTTCGCAGAGGGTGCCTATCAGCTGTGCCATTTCCGGCAGGACCTTTATCACATGGCGGTTGAAGACCTCGTTGCTGCCGAGCTTCTCCATCTGCATCTTCGAAAAGGATATTATCTCTATGAGCCTGATGTAGGTCTCGTTTATAAGCTGTTCGTTTCTTTCCACTTTTTTCCTCCTATTCGGTTCTGAGCGCCACCACGGGATCTTTCTTGGCCGCGCTCTTCGAAGGTATTATACCAGATATGAGCGTCATTGTCACGCTGATCATCACCAGTATGACGGCGACCCTGGCCGGCAGGACGGCCCTGAGGCTGGCGTTGTCCGTCAGCCTGTACAGGATGATGTTGATGGGTATGCACAGCAGATACGTTATGCCTATGCCCACCAGGCCCGAAGCGAGGCCGATCATCACGGTCTCCGCGTTGAACATGCTGGAAACGTTCCTCTTCGAAGCCCCTATGGCCCTGAGGATGCCGATCTCCTTCGTTCTTTCCTGCACGGAGATGAGGGTTATGACTCCTATCATGATGGAGGATACAATGAGGGAGATTGACACGAAGGCTATGAGCACGTAGCTCACGCTGTCCACGATGGTCTTCACGCTGGACATCAGAAGCCCCGTGGTGTCCGTGTAGGATATGACCCTGTCCTCCATTCCCTGTTCCTGCATAAGGTCGTTGTAGTTCTCCAGGAACTCGATGAACTTCTCCTTGGTGGTGAAATCCTTCATGTATACGGATATCTGGTAGGGCTGATCGAGCCTCGAGTATCCCAGCCTTCTGAGGTTCCCGTCACAGGTCGAGGAGCTGGTCTCGCCCGAGTAGGTGTTCATCAGCCTCTGCAGGTCGTCCTGATTCATGTTGAAGCGGAATGCCCCCGCTATGGCGGCTCCGTCCACGTTTATCCCCACCGCAGTGGGCAAGGACGCGATCAGCCTGGAGGTCATGTTCTCGATGGCTGCATTCATCTGTTCGCTCATTTTGTTCATGGTCATCCTGGAGGACATGGATACCAGGATGCTCTGGATCTGGACGCTCTGGTCGATATGCTGCTTTATGGCGGCGGTGTGTTCGCTGATCCTGCCGTCCAGTTCGCTTCTGGGCACGGTAACGCTCTGCTCACCGGAGGTCTCTTCGTCGAGGAAGAGCTTCATCGCGTCCCGCAGGATCGGCAGCACCGCACCGGTCAGTTCGGCGTCCTCCAGATCGTACTCCCAGGCCAGCTCTTCACGCAGCTCCAGCGCCCTCTGGCTCGCGATATACGTGTCAGGATATGTGTCTGCGTCGGCGGCTTTCAGGGTGCATGCGCCCTCTTCGTCCGTACCGGCGTCCGCGTAGGCCACGATCATGTCCCTGGCCATGGTCTGCACGAGGGCGTAGAGCGCGTCGTAGGCGGGTTTCGTGCTGGTGGTTATGTAACTGCCTATATCCCCTATATATGCCCTCAGAAGGGCCATGAGCTGCTCTGGCTTTATGTCGAAGCCGAAGGCCGAGGATATGGCCTGGGTGTCCACCGTGATCAGATCCTCGAAGTTCATTGTCTGGTTCTCCTCGTTTTCGAGTTCCTCGAAGGTCTTGCCGGAGAAGATATCCACTTCGGGGGCTGCCAGCTGGGCCGCCACTATGTCCGTCAGAGACGCTCTTGCGATTATGTGGTCCACCAGCATGGGTGTGTAGTTGATGCCCAGGCTCAGGGCGGAGGCGGAAACTCCTTCTTTAGGCACCACGATGCCGCATATCTTCAGACGCTCGGCGTCCTTTACCAGATCCTCCACGAAGGCTCCGTCTGAGCTCATGTTTTCCCATACGTTGAATTCCCGGTTGTAGCGGTAGAACTGGAACGTGTACACCAGCCTCAGATCCAGAGCCATGATGTCTTCGTAGGTCCATTCGTTGGGAACTTCCCTGAGGACTATCTCCTCCGAATTGTCGATCTTTTCCATCATTTCGTCTATCTCGGCTCGGTCCAGAAGGCCCAGGCAGTAGGCCATGTAGTCCGTTATGGTGCCCCTGTCGGAAAGCACGAAGACCAGCTCGTCGTAATTCTCCGGCCAGTGCCCCATCAGCAGGTCGTACTGGCTGTCCAGCAGCTCCCTGTTGGTTATCATCTCGCTGAATACCGACGAACCGCCCATGAAGGCGGAATAGTATCCCGCGAAGATGCTGGTGGGGTTGACCCTCAGCACGTCCCCGTTGACATCGTAGGTATATACCCTGGGGGAGATGCCGTAGCTGTATTTTATCTCGTTGACGTATTCGTCTATCTCGTCGTAATGATCGTCCAGGTAATGCTTGAGGCTCTTCAGGTCGTTGGTGCCCACCTGGGAGAAGACCTGTCCCATCACCTGCTTTTCCACCAGGGTGCCCTCCGGCTTCTCGTCCTTGGCGTTGAGCAAGGCGCTGAAGGCGGTCATGATAGAGGACATGTCCGCGGTCTCCGATGTTATGGTAAGAGGATATGTGGACAGGGTGTCCTGCTGTATGGAGTCGATGTAGTTGCTGGTGCCCTGGGAAACCGCGTAGATCAGCGCGATGCCTATGATTCCTATGCTTCCCGCGAAGGAGGTCAGAAGGGTCCGGGCCTTCTTTGACAGAAGGTTCTTGAATGACAGCCCGAAGGAAGTCAGAAGGGACATGGAAGGTTTTTTCTCCTTCTTCTGGCCGGAGGAAGCTTCCATCGCCTTTTCCGCTGTGATCTCCGCGGGGGAGAGGGGATTGGAGTCGTCGATTATCTCTCCGTCTCTGAGGCGCACTATCCTGGTGGAATACTGCTGGGCCAGTTCGGGGTTGTGGGTGACCATCACCACCAGGCGGTCCTTGGCGATGTCCTTGAGGATCTCCATGACCTGCAGGCTGGTCTGGGTGTCCAGGGCCCCGGTGGGTTCGTCCGCCAGGATGATGTCGGGGTCGTTGACTATTGCCCGGGCAATGGCGACCCTCTGCATCTGGCCTCCGGACATCTCGTTGGGCTTTTTGCGTATCTGGTCTCCCAGACCCACGGCCTCAAGGGCCTTTCTCGCCCTCTTCTTCCGTTCTGCAGAGCTGACTCCCGAAAGGGTCAGGGCCAGTTCCACGTTCTGAAGGACGCTCTGATGGGGTATGAGGTTATAGCTCTGGAACACGAATCCCACCGAGTGATTGCGGTAGCCGTCCCAGTCCCGGTCCCTGTACTTCTTGGTGCTCTTTCCGTTTATGATCAGGTCCCCCGAGGTATACTGATCCAGCCCTCCTATGATGTTCAGCAGGGTGGTCTTGCCTCCTCCGGAGGGTCCCAGGATGGATACGAACTCGCTGGTGCGGAAATCGAGGCTGACGTCCCGCAGGGCCCTGACGGTCTCTCCTCCCGTATGATATTCCTTGGAAATGTTTCTGAGACTTAACATGTTTTTTCCCTTCAGCTTAATTGTATCCCAACGGAAGTGAACTCGGAACACTAATTCGTCAATTAATGGGCGATTAATGATGATTTATCGCAGTAAACCGGGCTGAGGGGCGTTTCAATTATAAAGAAGAGGCACGTAAGAAGTCTTTAAAAATATGAAACGGTGTGATAAAATCTCCTTGCGGGAAAGCCCGCAATAACACGAGAGGGTTTGACTATGGAAGAACTCAGGATCCCCGACAGCGAGATGATACTGGGAGTGTCGGCCTGTGCCCTGCAGACCGAGGGAAACGATACGAGAAATACCTGGTACGAATGGTATAAGAAGGGCTACATTAAGGACGGGGCCTCCCCGAATGATGCCTGCGGATTCTATGACAACTATGCGAAGGCAGTGGACATGATGGCCGAAATGGGCATCCGCCGCTTCAGGCTCGGCGTGGAATGGAGCAGGATCGAGCCTGCCAGGGGAGTGTTCAACAACGGTGTCATCAAGCATTACAGGGAGATGCTGGAATATATCATCTCCAGGGGCATCGAGCCTATGCTGACACTGCACAGCTTCGCCGATCCCGTGTGGTTCATGGATCTCGGAGGATTCGAAAGCGATGGGTGCGTGGATATTTTCCTGCACTACGTGAAGAAGGCGGCGGAGAGCTTCGGCGACCTGGTAAGCGACTTCATAACCATCAACGAACCCAATACGTACGCGATCAACGGATATTTCTACGGATGCTTCCCTCCCGGAAAGCAGTCCTTCAAATCATGCCGCACCGTGCTGACCAACCTGGCGAAGTGCCATATGTCGGCCTACGGCCTCATACATTCCGTCATGGAGCAGATGGGACGTGAAAACGTACGTGTGAGCTGTTCCATAGCCACCATATATCATGAGCCCAAGGATCCCGCCAGCAGCTATCAGCGCCGCGCGGCCCGCTGGCTGGACCGCTTCGGATACATGGCTTTCGCGGAAGCCATCCTCAAGGGCACGGCCCGCAGACCCATGAGGAAGCTCGGCCTTCCGGCCGGATGCTACGCGGATTTCATCGCGATGAACTACCAGTACGGCACCATGGTGACGGGCTTCGAGGAGCGTAGGGCCCCCCAGGGATTCCCGGTGAGCGACCTCGGCAACCCCATATGTCCCGAGGGTATAGTGAAATGCGCCAGGGACCTGGCGTCCCTGAAGGATCTGCCCGTATGCGTCACGGAAAACGGCGTATGCGACAGTGACGATCTGTTCCGCATAAAATATATCTATGAGCATCTCAGGGCGATGATCGAATCATCGGTGTTCTTCGAGGGATACTATTACCGCAGCTTCACCGACAGCTTTGAGTTCCTGGACGGCAATTCCGCCCGCTTCGGCCTGGTGTACACGGATTTTTCCACCGGAGAAATGAGCGTGAAGCGCAGCGGCGAGTTCTATTCGGACATTATCAAAAATGACGGCGTCACGGAGGAGATGACCCTCAGGTATGCCGGAACATACTACCATGACATCGACGGAAATATCCTGGAAGGCATCGACGAGGTCTATACCGACAGGGAGAAGTTCCTCAAATCCGAAAACGGCACGGGAGTCATCACCAGCGTCTCCGAGTATGCCCGGGATCCCGAGAACTACGACGAGCGCCTCGTGAGGGAACCCCTGGGACTCAACGCCAGGACATCCGTTCCCGATGACGAAACTCTCAAACCCCTTGGCAGCGGATCAGCTCAGGATGCTCTTAGCGCACAGACCCCGGAAAGCGGGGAGGAGCCGCAGGAGCCAACCGGTGAGCAGATCCCCGAAAACGCGGACGGAGTGGTGAAGTCTCCGGAGGAGAGCGCGTCCACGCCTGAAGGCGGGGAAGAAGAGCGGCTCCTGGGGGACGACGAAGAGCTGAGCGCTCCTCAGCCTGATGAAGCCAGAGAGGAGCTTTCCGACGAAACCGGGGAGGAGAAGCCCGCCGAAGACGGGACACAGACCTTGGAAGAGCCCCTGCCGGGACCCGATGGGGAGAGCGCTCCTGAGGAAAACTGCGGCGAAATGCCCGATCAGTCCGGAGAGGATGATGCCCCGGCGGTCCACGAAGAGGAACAGACCGGGGACATGCCCGATGCCGGTGAAGAGAGCTTATCGGAGGAGACGCCGGATGCGGCTTCCGACCCTCAGGATGAGGATGCCGGATCCCAGACCGGCAGCGGATCCCCTGAGCAGGAACAGGACGATCCGGAAGAATCCGGCACGGCCGCCCTGGACAGGATCCTGGGAAGATAGAATAATACGCAGCGCATCCCGCGGCTGAAAGCCGGGATGTGCTGTTTTCTCAGAAAACGAAGATCCCTCCGGGCCCTTTCGGTCCCGGAGGGAAATCTTTATTCACCGTCCCCTTCGGGGACGGTCTCTTTTTCGACGCTTTCCCCTATGAGGAAGCTTTCCTTTTCCTGGGAGGCCAGGATCCTTCTGATCTCTTCTCCCGCCTGCTCCACTTCCTCCCGGAAATCCGCGGCGGAGCGTCTCAGCGCCCCCGAATGCATTGCGGAGAGCTGCACGAGGGCGTCGGAGGTCACCACGTAGACCCTGTCATTTTTGCCCATTTCGGCCAGAAGCTTCTGCATGTAGGCGTCCGCGGTCTCGTTCTCCCGGGTGTACACGAGATGGATGCCCTGATAATCGCTCTTTTCCCCCGGAGAGCCCTTTACCCGGTATCCGTCGAATACCAGCACCGTCTCCACCGCGCTGAAGGCGGAAAAGTTGCTGACGATGTGTATGAGCTTTTCCCTGGCTGCGGCGATGTCCCGATCCGCCAGATCCCTGAGTTCGTCCCAGGCGAAGATGACGTTGTAGCCGTCTATCACGTACCATTTCCTTACGGGTTCGTATGCCGTCTCCTTCGCAGGCACCCGCACCGCCGTGCTCCTGGAACGGTAGAAGGGGTGGGGGCTTTTGCCGAATTCCCGCTCGATGATAGCTTCCAGCTCCTTTTCCCCGAGATCCAGGTTGTCCTTTTTAAGGGCGGGAGTGCCCGGTGAAGGGGTCTTCAGGAAGCTTTCCAGGTGCATGTATTCCTCGACCCGGTCCCATCTGACGTCGAAGCCTCCTCCGTTGGCGCAGAAGATGCTGGAGGTGGGATTTTCCAGATCCGTTATGGGATCGTAGCCGTATTCCTCCATGACTTTTTCGGAGTCGTGGCATCTGTCGTATCCCCAGTACTGCATCGAAAAGCGCCCTCTGCCGGAGGTATAGGAAGATACTTCCCTGGCGTAGTCGGAGATGCATGTGAGGGGCGCTCTTCCGGTGATCACGCTCATGCCGGAGTCATCCTCAGGGGAGGAGAACACGGCGCATCTCATCCTGATGTCATTGATGGCCCTTCCCGTGGATTCCGTCGGTACGGTGAGGCTGAAGGAATACCAGGGCTCCAGCAGAATGCTTTCGGCCTTCATAAGCCCCTGGCGCACCGCCCTGTAGGTCGCCTGGCGGAAATCCCCGCCTTCGGTATGCTTCAGATGGCTTCGGCCGGAGACCAGCGAGATCCTCATGTCGGTCACGGGGGAGCCCGTCAGGACGCCCCGGTGCTGTTTTTCCTTCAGGTGAGTCAGCACCAGGTTCCTCCAGTTGCGCTCCAGCACCTCGTCCGGGCAGCGGTCCTCGAACACGAGCCCGCTTCCCCTGGGAAGCGGCTCCATGAGCAGGTGCACTTCGGCGTAGTGCCTCAGGGGCTCGTAGTGTCCCACGCCCTCCACCGTATCCTCTATAGACTCCTTGTAGAGCACCCTTCCCATGTCGAAGGTGCAGTCCATTTCGAAGCGTTCGCTGATGAGGGAGGTGAGTATCTCCGTCTGCACCTGCCCCATGATGCTTATCCTGATCTCTCCCAGGGAGCTGTCGTATCTGATCCTTAGCATGGGATCCTCCTCGGAAAGGACGCTGAGGGTGCGGTAGGCCCTGAGGGGGTCCTCCCCGTCGGGCAGACGCAGCCTGTACTCCATGACGCTCTCCATCAGCGCGTCCGGAGCATCCTCCTCCCAGCCCAGACCCTGTCCGCTGAAGGTCCTCTCCAGACCGGTCAGCACGCACACATCGCCGGCGAGGGCCTCTGGCGCGGTAT
>JAGACT010000084.1 GCA_017613995.1 Eubacteriaceae bacterium | reverse complement strand
CCCTTTGGCCGGCGGAGCCGGAAAAAGCACGGACTGGAGGACATTAATGGATAAGATTTGGAAGATCCTTGTCATGAACCTGGGAAGCACTTCCTCGAAGATCGGCTACGCCGAGAACGAAAAAGTCATTTTCGACGAGGTATGGGATCATGTGAAGGAAAAGGTGCAGATCCCCAAGGAGTACGACGAGGCTGTTGCGTTCAGGATGGGATATGTGGATAAGTTCCTCGAGATGCATTCCCTGAAGATGGAGGATATGGACGCCATCGCCGTCAGAGGCATGGGCAACAACGGCAGCTACCATCACGGAGCGTATCTGCTTACCACCGAGGTGGCGGATGACGTAAGGGCCGCCAAGGGAGGTCACGCGGGCCTTATGGCAGGGACCCTGATCGGGGAGGCCCTGTCGCTGAAGTACAACATACCCGCCTACCTGTACGACGTGGTGCCCACGGACGAGATCGTCGAACTCGCCAGGGTCACGGGAATAAAGGACTACAGAAGACTTGCCCACTCCCACACCCTCAACGGAAGAGCCACCGCCCAGAAGGCGGCGAAGGATCTGGGACTGGACTTCTATGACAGCACGTTCCTTCTTTGCCATATCGGCGGCGGAACGGGCTCCATGTGCATCAAGGACGGCGTCATAATCGACGCGTATTCAGCGGAGGAAGGCGGCTTCTCGCCCATAAGGGCGGGCAGGGTCCCCGACGCGGTGCTCACGAAGGTCCTCACATCCGGGGACAAGGACGAGATCAACAGGGTCCTCAGGAAGGACGTGGGTCTCAACGGCCATCTCGGCACCGGCGACTGCATAGAAGTCGAAAGGCGCATCGAAGCCGGCGACAAGAAGGCACTGCTGGCCTACCAGGCCATGGCGTACCAGCTCTCCAAGGACATCGGAGCTCTGGCCACGCTGGTCTGCGGCAAGGTCAACGCCATACTCCTCACGGGCGGCGTGGCCAACTCGAAGATGTTCACCGGATGGATGAAGGAGCGCCTGAGCTTCATAGCTCCCGTTCTGGTCTATCCCGGCACCATGGAGCTGGAAGCGCTGGCGGGAGGCATCACCAGGGTTCTCAACGGGGAAGAGAAGGTCAATGACTATTCCGAGACCCGTATCGAACATAAACTGTTTGAAAATCTGTAAAAGAGGAATACAAGGAGGAAAACTGCTATGAGTGATGTTGAAAAGGTGTTTGACGTCGCCGTATCGGCAAGACATCTGCACCTTACACAGGAGACCGTGGATATCCTTTTCGGTGAAGGCCACAAGATCGAGCCCGCACAGCCCACCAAGGGACAGTACCTGTCCACCACCAGGGCTACAGTCGTGGGTCCGAAGCATACCTTTACCAACGTCGCCATCATGGGGCCCTGCCGCAACTTCAACCAGTTCGAGCTGTCCCTCACCGACGCCAGGACTATCGGCATGGACGTTCCCATCAGAATGTCGGGAGACATCGAGGGGACCCCGGGCATCAAGATCGTCGGCACCGTGGGCGAAGTGGTCCTGGACAAGGGAGTTATCGTGGCGAAGCGCCATATCCACATGAATCCGCTGCTGGCGGAGGAGCTGGGCGTCAAGGACGGTGACGCCGTCATGATGAAGGTCGAGAGCGACCAGAGGACGCTGATCTTCGACGATACCATAGTAAGACTGTCGGGAAGCCCGATGGCCAAGACGGTATCCCATATCGACACGGACGAAGGCAATGCCGCCGGAGTCGCCAAAAGAGGAAAAGGATACGTAGTTAAATAGGAACTGAAATAGTATTACCGAAAAAATTATTCTGAAAACTGCAAAAATAAAAAAGAAAGGAAAATGTAAACACAACTAAACATGGAAAGCAGAGTTTATCTTGAGGAAGCCCAGCAGCTTCCCATTATCGACGACTGTGACGTGCTGGTGGTGGGCGGAGGTGCCGCAGGACACAGTGCCGCCATCGCCGCCGCAAGAGCAGGCGCCAACAAGGTCATCGTACTCGAAAGATACGATTTCTTCGGCGGAGACGTTACCGGCGGATACGTTATCATGATCCCGGCACTGAGCTGGAGAAAGTATTCGATGGTAAGAGGCCTTCAGGAGGAATGGTTCTCGAGACTGGACAAGAGCGCGCCCGAAGCGTACATGTGCCCGGGTCTGGACGAGATCGGCGAAACATCCGCCATCAAGCTCGACAGATGGTCACTGATCCACGGCTGCACGATGTACAAGGGAGCCCTCTCCGACAGACTGGTCAGAGCACCCTACTATGAGCCCAACCAGGTCAAGATCGAGCTCGACCTCATGGTCCAGGAAGAGCCCAAGATCAAGACCATGTTCCAGTGCTGGGGCACCAAGCCCATCATGGAAGGCAACGTGGTCAAGGGCGTAATCTGTGAGTCCAAGGAAGGCAGAAGAGCCATCATGGCAAAGGTCGTGGTTGACGCCACCGGTGACGGAGACCTCTACGTACAGACCGGCTGCCCGACATTCGAGGCAAGAGACGCGAACTCCAGAGCCGACAAGACCGCTCTCGTTTGGAGAATGGGCGGAGTCGACTTCGAAGCCTACGCAAGATGGGGCCGCGAGCATCCGGAAGAGCTGACCAGCTTCAAGCAGGAACTGGTAAAGGTCGCCGGCTACAGCACCTCCATCCTTCCCTCCGAGCGCAACGACGTGGTATGGTTCAACAACTGGCTCGCGGGCTACAACTGCGGAAAGGTCGAGGACGTAACCAAGACCGAGCTGATCGTCCGTACATCCATCAGAAGGATCATCCGCTTCTGCCAGAACTATCTGCCGATATTCTTCAGAAACGCCTATCTGTACGACATAGCGCCTCAGCTGGGTGCCCGCTGCTCCAGAAGACTGGACGGCGAGTACGTCATGACGAGACTCGATTTCGCATGCGCGAATCAGCATGAAGACGTCATCGCATGGCACAGCTGCATCGGTCACCACAATGACGGTGTGCCCATCGAGATCCCCTACGGCGCCATCCTGCCCAAGGGAGTCGAGAACATCCTGTGCCCCGGCAGACATCTGTCCGCCGACGACAAGGCCATCGACGCTCTCAACCTGATCCCCCAGTGCGTTGGTACCGGACAGGCCGCCGGCGTTGCTGCAGCAGTTGCAGCCATGAGCGGCACCACCACCCACAACGTGGACATCAAGAAGGTCCAGTACATTCTCAGCCACGAGCAGGATGTGCCCCTTCCCAGACAGGACAACACCAATCCCGAGCTGGTCAAGGAGCTCGAAGAGTACGAGTACGGTACTCAGACGCCCATGGCAAAGAAGATCCGCGAGGAATACGGACTTACCTGGTAAAACCATTCGCAACAGAAACGACCGCCGCTCCGGCTCCTGCCGGAAGCGGCGTTTTTTTCGTGTTCCCGCGGGAAAAGCGGAATAAAAAAAGAGCTCCGAAAGCTCTCTGCGCCAAATAAAAATGGTCGGAGTGAGAGGATTTGAACCTCCGGCCCCCTGAACCCCATTCAGGTACTCTACCAAACTGAGCCACACCCCGACGCACATCTATTATATACTTTTTTTCCGTCTAATCAACATTTTGGAGCATTTTTTTTAAAAGCCGGTGAGCCTCAAAACAAAAAGCTTTAAAATCCGGTTTCTTTTCATTATAATGTATACAGGAGATTATGCCCTCTGGAAGGATCGACATTATGCTTTACGCGGATCTTGAAAGGATCATGATAGAAGAATACAGACAGTTCCTCAGTGCCTGCGGGCTCCTGGGCCGGGAAGCCATGAACGAGATGGCCGAGAAGGATCCCAAGGGACTGGTGGATCTGTGCGAGAAGAGGCAGCAGCGCAAGATCGAGCTCATTGCCTCCAAGACCGCGGAATCCGGCAGGTCCCTGGTGCTCATCAGCGGACCGTCCTCGTCGGGGAAGACCACCTTCGCCCACAGGCTGGAGCGGGAGCTCGCCATGAGGGGCAAAAGGATCATCACGGTCAACATGGACGACTATTACCTGGATGAAAAGGACATGCCCCTCAACATGGACGGCGGCCCGGATTTCGAGGCCTTCGAGTCCCTGGATTACAGAAGGCTTTCCTCCGACCTCGAAGGCATCCTGAGGGGAGAGGAGGTCTCCCTTCCCGGATTCGACTTCGTCAACAGGGTCAGGATCGGGAGTTCCCGCACCGTCAGACGCCAGGAGGACGAGATCGTGCTGGTGGAGGGGATACATGCCCTGAATCCCGCCCTGGCACCCAATGCCCGGGACGATGCCATGAAGATATTCATAAGCGCCATAAGCAGCTATTCCCTCAACGGGATCAATTCCTCCAACACCAGGCTTCTGAGAAGGCTGATAAGGGATTACTATCACCGCGGAGCCGATTACGTTCGCACCCTCGAGATGTGGATCGAGGTGGAGATGGGTTCCCGCCGCAATATCTATCCCTACGCCGGGGACTGCGACATGTGGTTCAATTCCTCCTGCGCCTACGAGTACTGCCTCTACGGAGAGCATCTGGACAGGATCCTGCCGGAGAAGACCCGGGGAGTGGCCTACAGGCAGGGCATCAGGAGGATCCGCGAGATAATCAACGGATACGCCAGGATGAGCGCTAGGTACGTTCCGGACGCCTCCGTCCTGAACGAATTCATAAAACAGTGACGGTAAAAAAATGAAGACCAACATAGCGCCCGCCAGGATATGCGCCTACAAGGTGCTCTGCGACGTGCTGGAAAACGGCGCCTATTCCAACATATCTCTGAACAGCCACATGAACTCCTCCCTGAAGCTCAGCGAGGACCGTTCCCTGTGCACCAACATCGTGTACGGGACCATCAAGAAAAGGAACCGGCTCGAGAAAATCATAAGGACCCTTTCGAAGGTGAAGTACGAGAGCATCGACCCCCGGGAGAAGGTCATCCTCATGATGAGCCTCTACCAGCTGTTCTACCTAAAAAAGATACCGGACTATGCCCTGATAAACGACGCTGTGAGCATGAGCAAGTTCTACATCGGCTCCTCCGTCACGGGATATACCAACGCGATACTCCGCAGCGCCCAGAGGGCGAAAGGGGAGCTGTCGGTCCCCGAAAAGGACACCGCCTCCCTGCTGCATTACGAATACGGCTTCGGGGAGGACATCATCGCGCTTCTTTCCTCCCGCATGAGCGAAGAGGAGCTTCTTTCCTTCGCCCGGGCCTGCGAGGAGGCCCCTCCGCTGACCGTCAGGGTCAACACCCTGAAGACCACCGGGGAGGAGCTGGCAGAGCGCCTGGCATCCGAAGAGATCGGAACGGAAAGCACATGGGTCCCGGGGATGCTCCGGATAACCGGTGCGGCCAACGTTTTTTCCAGCGCAGCCTACCGGGAAGGCCTGTTTTTCGCCCAGGACGTCTCCGGCGCCCTCAGCGGATGGTGCGCGGGATTCGAAAAGGGCATGAGCACGCTGGATCTGTGCAGTGCCCCGGGGGCCAAGAGCTTCAATGCGTCCATACTGACGGAGGACTCCCCGGTGCTCTCCTGCGATATCAGCAAAAAGAAACTGGAACTGGTATACAGCAGCGCACGGCAGCTGGGGATAGCCAGCCTCAGGACCCGGAGAAGCGACGCGACGGAATTCTGCGGTGAATTCGAGGGACGCTACGACAGGGTCATCTGCGACGTGCCCTGCAGCGGGCTGGGCGTGATACGCCGCAAGCCCGAGATACTGTACTCCATGAACACGGAGAAGATAAAGGAGATCGTTTCCCTTCAGGAGAAGATCACCTCCAACGCGGCAGGATACGTTAAACCCGGAGGAGTGCTGGTCTATTCCACCTGCACGGTAAACGAAGACGAGAACGAAAAGGCTGTGGAGAGGATCCTGCGGGAGAATCCCGGCATGAGACCGAAAAAGATCACCCTCCCGTTCCCCCTGGGCGCATCCCATCCGGAAACCGATGAGGGCATGCTGTCGCTTATGCCCGGCAGGGACGATGCGGACGGATTCTTCATAGCGACGCTGGAAAGGGAGCTGTAGCCATGGCTGAAAACAGAACGGCTCTCGTGAGCCTGAACGACGGGGAACTGGAGGGTGTCCTGAGGCAGATGGGACACAGCTCCTTCAGGGCGAAGCAGGTGAGGCAGTGGCTCCTTAAGGGAGCGGCGTTTTCGGAGATGACGAATCTTCCCCTGAATCTGAGAGAAGAGCTTTCGGAAAGATTCACGGAACTGGCCCTCAGCCGGGAATACGAGATGCACGAGGAGGAAACGGACACCACCAAGTTCCTTTTCAGGACCGCGGACGACATCATCATAGAAAGCGTCGGCCTGATTTACGACGGGCGCCTGACGGTATGCGTATCCACCCAGGCGGGCTGCGCCATGGGATGCAGCTTTTGCTCCTCCACGGTGGGGGGGCTCATAAGGAACCTCAGCAGCGCGGAGATGCTCTCCCAGCTTATACTGGCATCCCGCATCAGCGGACACGAGGTATCCAACATAGTGCTGATGGGCAGCGGCGAGCCGCTGAACAACTATGACAGCGTGAAGGAATTCCTCCTGTATATCATGAGGAAGGACACTCTGGGGATCGGCATAAGGCACATCACCCTGTCCACCTGCGGCATAGTTCCCGGCATCGACCGGATGACCGAGGACGGGCTGTTCGTCAACCTGTCCCTTTCACTGCACTGCGCGGTGGGCTCCATCAGGGTCCGGCTGATGCCGGTGGAGAGGAAATATCCCCTGGAGGAAGCATTCGGCGCGTGCATGCGCTTCAGGAAGGCCTCCGGCAGGAGGATCACCCTGGAATACTGCGTGGTGGAAGGCCTGAACGACACAGATGAATGCGCCGAAGCCCTCAGGCGCCTGATGAAAGGTACGGACAGCGAGGTAAACCTCATAGACTACAACAAAAAGGAAGGCTACAGAAAGCTCAACTCCCGTTCCGCGGCGGACCGCTTCGCCGCGAAGCTCAGAAAGCTCGGGATAGACTACACGCTCAGGAGGCGTCTCGGCAGCAGCATAAATGCCGCCTGCGGACAGCTGAGGAGCACATATGTTAAGGACAGGCAGGATTTGAAATGAAAAGCGTATCTCTGACCCATACGGGTATGGTGCGTAAGGAGAATCAGGACTCCGTCATAAACCTGCGGGACATGAAGGGAAACTATTTCATCGGCGTGGCCGACGGCATGGGAGGCCACCGGGCCGGGGACGTGGCCAGCAGGACCCTGACGGAGGAGCTCATAAGGTTCTTCAGAAAGGCGGACAAGCGAAAATGCTATCAGGATCCCGAATACCTGAAGAACGTGATCCGCCAGATCAATAAAAAGATATATGAACTGTCCCGCTCCGAGGCGGACTACGAGGGGATGGGGACCACCCTGACCCTGTGCATCACCAACGGCAGGTTCGGCAGGATATGCCAGGTGGGGGACAGCAGGGCATATATAGCCGGAGATGAGGGGATCCACCAGATCACCCGGGACCAGTCCCTGGTACAGTTCATGGTGGACAACAATCAGATAACCCCGGAGGAGGCAAGAGTCCATCCCAGCCGTCACGTGATACTCTCGGCGGTGGGCACCGAAGAGGACGTGGACGTGGACATGTATGCTTTCACCATCAAAAAAGGCGAGAAGATACTTATCTGCAGCGACGGGCTCAGCGACAACTTCACCGACGATGAACTGTTCGACATAATCCACTCGGCTCCCAGCATCAGGCGGTGCGTGGTGGAGATGATAGAGCAGGCAAACAGGCGGGGCGGATCGGACAATGTTACCGCGTTAATATTTGAGGCATAGCGATATGGATATCACAGGAAAGATACTGGACGGTAAATACAAGATAATAAAGCTGGTGGGAACCGGAGGAATGGCCAGGGTGTACAAGGCCCAGGACATAAGGCTCGACCGCTACGTGGCTGTGAAGGTCCTCAAGGAGGACTATGCCGGGGACGAACAGTTCGTGAAGAAGTTCATGAAGGAAGCCCAGGCAGCGGCGAAGCTGGCCCATCCCAACATCGTCAACGTGTACGACGTGGGCAGCGAGAAGGATCTGCACTACATCGTCATGGAGCTGATGGGAGGACCTTCCCTCAACGACTATCTCGACGAGAAGGGCGTTCTTTCCGCGCAGGAAACGGTGGACCTCATATACTCCATCGCCCTGGGACTGAACCACGCCCACGCCAACAACATAATACACCGGGACATCAAGCCCCATAACATCCTTATGACGCCCTCCCACATGCCCAAGGTGGCGGACTTCGGTATCGCCGTGGCGGCGAAGTCTTCCTCGGGAGCGGAGGACGACGGTCTGGGAAGCGTGCACTACGTATCCCCGGAACAGGCAAAGGGCGGCGTAGTGGACGAGAGGAGCGACCTGTATTCCCTGGGCATCATGATGTTCGAGATGCTCACCGGCGAACTGCCATATGACGGGGATTCCCCGGTGGAAGTGGCCCTTATGCACGTGCAGAACACGGTGCCGTCCCCCCGTACGGTCAACAAGAGGATCCCCGAGGGCGTGGCCCAGGTGGTGCTGAACCTCACCAGGAAGGATCCGAAGGACCGCTACCAGAACGCCAGGGCCCTGCTGGACGCTCTGAGAAAGCTCAAGAGCGACATAAACTGCGATATCGAGCCCACCTACAAGCTGGACCCGAAGGAGCAGGCCGCGAGGCAGAAGAATAAAAAGAACACCGCGAACATCCGCAAAGGCACCTCAAAGGGCACCTCGAAGAGCACTCTTTCCAAAGCCGAGAGGAAGAAGCGGGCCATCATCGCCGGAGTCGTTTTCGGCGTCCTGGTGATAACCGCCCTGGTATTCCTGCTGATGCCTCCGAAGATGGTGGAGGCGCCCCAGTTCGTGGGCCACACCGTGGAAGAGGCCCAGAAGATCGCCGAGGACAGCGGGCTGAAGGTGACGGTCACCAAGTACGTGAACAGCACCACCGTGAAGGAAGGCCTGATCTGCGAACAGTCCGTGGTGCCGGGCACCGAGGTGGAAGTGCGTACGGAGATAGAAGTGTATGTAAGCACCGGACCGAAGGTGGTCGAAGTGCCCAGCGTCATAGGATACTACGAGGACGAGGCCAGGACGATCCTGAAGAAGGAGAACTTCGTCATAAAGGAGACCGTCTACGAGTTCAACGACAAATACGAGAAGGATATGGTCTTCTCGCAGAATCCCGCCCAGGGCACCATGGCCGCGGAGGGAACGGAGATCACCCTTTACGTCAGCAAGGGGAAGGACACGGTATCCATGCCCAAGATCCTGGGCATGACCCTGGAGGAAGCCCGTACGGTGCTGGCCCAGAACGGCCTTATCCTCAGGAGCATCGAATACGACACCTCCAGCACCTACAGCAAGGACCTGATCATGAAGCAGTCCCCCACCGCCTATTCCACCGTGGACAAGAACACCACCGTGGACATAGTCATATCCATCGGCAAGGAGACCTACCAGACGATACAGGTCAGCCTCAAGAAGTATACGGGATCCATCCAGGACGAATCCGTCAGCGTACGCATAGAGATGCAGGACCGCGACGGCAACTACGAGGTGGTCTACGCCGAAGAGGCCGTACAGAAAAACGAGACGATAAACGTCGAAGTCAAGGGCACCGGCGAAAGATACTACATGGTCTATGTAAACGGACTGAACGTGGACATGGGCCGGGTCAACTTCCAATGAGAGAGGGAGTAATAACCAAGGGAGTCGGCGGATTCTACTACGTAGCTGAAAACGGCACGGAACATGTCTGCAGGGCAGCCGGCGTACTCAGAACGAGGAAGATCAAGCCCGCGGTGGGAGACCGGGTCCTGTTTGAGGACGAGGATCACGGCGACATGTACATCACGGAAATAAAGGCCCGGGAGAACTATATCAGACGGCCCCCCGCCGCCAACGTGGACCAGATCATCCTGGTATTCGCCGTGAAGGAACCTGCCGCGGACTACCTGCTGCTGGATAAGCTTTTGATAGACGGCGCCATGAACGGAATACCCACGGTGCTGTGCGTCACAAAGTGCGATCTGGCACAGGAAAACGACCTGGACTTCATAACCGCAAATTACTCCGCGGCCGTCAGTGACATCGTTTTCACCTCCTCCCGGGAGCTCTCGGGCCTGGAGGAGCTGAGGGTGCTCATGCAGGGAAAGCTGAGCCTTCTGAGGGGAGTGTCCGGAGCGGGAAAGACGTCCCTTCTGAACGCCCTGTGTCCCCACATGGAAAGGGAGACTGGGGAACTGTCGAAAAAGCTGAAACGGGGAAAGAACACCACCCGCCACAGCGAACTGATGCTGGCGGGGACCGATACCTTCATCCTGGACACTCCCGGGTTCTCGGATTTCGAGCCGGAGCAGCTGGATGAGAACGATCTGTGGAAGTATTACCCGGAGTTCTACGAGTATTCGGTGTGCCGCTACATGAACTGCGTGCACATAAACGAGCCGGAATGCGGCATAAAGGAAGCGGTGGAATCCGGAGCTGTAAGCAGGCTGCGCTACGGGAACTACGTGAAACTGTACGGCGTTCTGAAAAAAAATCGCCGGTGGCAGTAGAAAAATGACGGCTGTATCTTGCCGCAGCCTGAAAAAGATGTACAATAACTCAAATAAATCACAACATACGGAGGACACAATGGAACTGTCAGTAAGACCGGATGACATGAAACGCATCACTACCCCCGAACTCGCCGGAGAGTTCATCGACGAACAGATCAGACTGCTCAGGGAGCAGATAGGAGACGGCAAAGTGCTTCTGGCGCTTTCAGGCGGAGTGGATTCCTCCGTGGTGGCAGCTCTGCTGATCAGAGCCATAGGCGATCAGCTTACCTGCGTCCACGTTAATCACGGCCTTCTCAGAAAGGG
>JAGACT010000083.1 GCA_017613995.1 Eubacteriaceae bacterium | reverse complement strand
TGGAGAACACCCTGTCGTTGTAGGACTTCCTCTGCTTGTCCGGCGACAGGTTGGTGGTGATGATGGTGGGCAGGCCGTTTCTGAAACGGGTGTCTATGAGCTGGAACATCAGGTTCTCCGTGAAGTCCGTCTGCCTTTCCGTCCCCAGATCGTCTATGACCAGCAGATCGCAGTTCTCCGCCATCTCCATCAGTCCGCCCGGTTCGTCGTCGAACATCTCCTCCGAGTATATCTCCACTATGCGGTAGGCCGCAAGGCACATCACCGTATGTCCCCGTTTGATGAGTTCGCCGCAGATGATCCTGGCCATCAGGGTCTTCCCGCTGCCGGGCACCCCGATGATGGCGAGGTTCGCGGGATCCTTCTCGAATTCGTCGATGTACCGCAGCATCTGGTTACGGCATCTCTCGGCGAGCTTTCTGGATTCGGCAGTCGAGTAGGCGCGGGTATCGAAGCTTTCCGGACCCGGGTGGACCCGGTACTCCGCGGAATAGCCCTCGGAGTAGCATTTGTCTATGATATGCCGGGTAAGGCAGCGGCACTGTTTTCCGTTCACGAAGCCCGTATCGCCGCATTCGCCGCACAGGGGCACGTATTCACCCACCAGGGCGCTTACCCCGAGCCTTTCGGCCTCGGAACCGAACTCGGCTTCCGCCTGTGCAAGGAGCTTTTCGGCCTCGCCGCCGGTGAGCTCCCCCCTCATCTGGGAGGCGCAGATCCCGAAGATCCTGCGGTTTATCTCAAGCAGCGAGGGGCAGCTGCGGATGGTCTCTTCCTTTGTTCTTTCGAAAGAGAGCTTTCTTTCGGCCGCATCGGCCAGGAAGCCGCTCTTTGCGTCATCGATTATTCCCATCAGTCATCCTCCCCGGAATTGAACAGTTTGTCAAGAAGGTCGGGGTCGTAATCCGCCACCAGGTCCGGCATGGAGCTGTTCTTGGAGGAGCGTCCCGACGAAGCCTGCGCCGGCGAAGGGGTGCTCTCCCCGTTGTGCCAGGCGTTCAGGACCCTGTCCACGTAGCTGAAGGTCGCCTTCCTGGTCTTGGTGGTCTCCGCCACGGCCTTCTTCACGGTGTCCATGTCCATGCCCCAGGTGTCGAACCACTTGTCCATAAGGTCCCTTTCGGGCTTGGTGGGCAGGTCGTAGCGTCCCATCTCCTGGAGGACCTCCCGGTTGCGGCGGTTGTCCGCGTCCCTCTTTTCGATGTAGGAACACAACTCGTCGTAGGTGGTGATCCCCATGTCGTGGTACACGTCGGCCATGGTGTTCCAGTAATTGAAGGTATTCTTCCCTCTGTTGATGCAGTCCTCCACCATCAGCACCACCGTCTGGGTGGAGAAGCCGTAGTCGTCCGTCCAGACGAGAACGGTCTGCTGCTCCTCGTGGGCCATGGGCCGCCCCATGCGGGTCTCCAGATCCCGGAACATCTCCCGGTACTTTCTGGAGCGGCTCCTTGCGCGGGGCTTCTCCGCCGGGGGAGGGGTCATGCTGGGAACGTAGAGCTTGGAGGCCAGGGACATGAATTCCAGGGTGGATTCGTCCCCCGAGGAGGAGATGCGCACCACGTCCTGGTCTTCCCAGTACTTCCAGGCCTTCTGCACGTCCGATACGGACAGGTCCAGGGCTGCTGCGATGTCCTCGTCGGAAAAGGACTGCCCCAGGGTGCAGCACTTGAGCCCGTAGAGATAAACCTTCACGTAATCCCCTCTTGCCTGGGGCATGTAGTGAGTCAGAAAGGCGTTCTCCACGGTAGTGGTCCTTATATCGTCGCTTTGCGGATTGAATTCGAAATGGTTCATATCAGGATGCGCCGCTCCCTTTCGAAGACAGCATATATACTATACCACACTTGGGATGATTTTTCCCCGGGACGGGAAAAGAAATGAGGGATAAAGGGAACACAAATACTTCCCGGGATATTTCTTAACCGGGGGAAATGATTTATAATGATTTCAGAAAAAGGACGGGAGAGCCGAATGCAGAAATCCAAGTACTTCACGGGTCAGAAGATCGACTCCAGGATATATCTTATCAAGAAGTTCGACGTGAAGCAGGCCAAGAACGGGAGCCTGTTCGCGGACATCATCTTTTCCGACAACGACGGGGAGATCAGCGCCAAGAAATGGGACGTATCCCCGGAGTTCGCCGTGAGCTACGACGTGGGGAGCTTCGCCAGGGTCAGTGCCGCTGTGCAGACCTACAACGACGGGCTGCAGCTGATCATAAACCGCATCGAGCCCGCGGTGCCCACGGAGGAGGAGCTGCGCAGCCTGGTGGAATGCGCGCCCTATCCCTCGGACAAAATGTACGAGCGGATCGTGAGCGTCATCGATTCCTTTAAGGACGAAGACATTAAAAAGCTGACCATGCACTTCATGGAGACCTGCCGCGACAGGCTGATGTACTACCCCGCCGCCAAGACCTTCCATCACGCGGTGAAGGGAGGACTGCTCTACCACATGTACGGCATGCTCAGGAGCGCGTCGGCCCTGGCGGGCATCTACGACTTTTTGAACCACGACCTGCTCTTTGCCGGAGTGATCCTGCATGACATCGCGAAGACGCGGGAGCTGGTATCGGACACCAACGGCATAGTGTCGGACTACAGCCCCGAAGGCAAGCTCCTGGGACACATAACCATCATGGTATGCGAGATAGACGCGGCGGCCAGGCAGCTTGACATCCCCGGGGACAAGGCCCTGCTTCTGAAACACATGGTGCTGTCCCATCATTACCAGCCGGAATACGGCAGCCCCGTGATGCCCATGTTCGCGGAGGCAGAGATGCTGCATTACCTGGACATGATAGACGCCAGGATGTACGCTTTCAAAAAGACGATAGATTCCGTGCCGGCGGGCACCTTCGCCCCCAACGTATGGATACTGGACAACCGCAGCATCCTGAATCACGGACTAAACGATAAGGAGGACAAATAATTGAATTTCCTGCTCATACTCATTTCGACCATGCTCGTTTACCTGAGCTCCAGGTCTCTGATAACCATCTGGAAGAACAAGAGGGATCTGGGAGAGATCCTGGTATCGGGATACGGAGGACTGAAGAACGCAGACCGTTCCCAGCTCCTTATTACCCTCACGTGCCTCGTGATCTGGGGAATATCCATCTACCGCTTCGGCACTCCCTTCATCAGCAGCCCCTACATGCTGGTCCTGGCCATCGCCATGGTGATCTTCTTCATGATCTCGCTCATACAGATCAACGTGGTGCCCGGATTCTACGATAAATACGTGGCCACCGGCTCCATGATCTTCGCCTACAAGGACATCACCCGCTACGAGGTGGCGCCCCACAAAAAACGCAAGGGATTTTCCTACGTATACATCAACGGCCGTCCGGGACTGCTTTCCTCCGGCATCAGAGTGCTGGTGCAGGACAGCGACATTCCCGAGGTCAAGCGCATACTGAAGAAAAGAGTCAAGTGAGAATTCCTGCGAGGTTTTAAATGGCACAGCTTTATTACCGCTATTCGAGCATGAATGCGGGCAAATCCATCGAACTTATCAAAATAGCCCATAACTACGAGGAGCAGGGGAAGAGGGTCCTGCTGATGAACTCCTACCTGGATACCCGCTACGGAAAGAACGTGGTGGCCTCCCGCATAGGCATCAAGAAGGAGGCCATCTCCTATGACGGCACCACCTCCATCCTGGATATCCTCAAGAAGGCCCAGGAGGAATCCGACGAGCCCATCCACTGCATACTCATCGACGAGGGACAGTTCCTTACCGAAAGACAGGTCATGGAGCTGGCTCAGATCGTGGACTACATGAACATACCTGTAATAGTATACGGACTGAAAAATGATTTTTCCAACCACCTGTTTGAGGGCAGCCAGGCCCTTTTGATCTACGCGGACAAGATCGAGGAGATCAAGACGGTCTGCTGGTTCTGCGACAAGAAGGCCACCATGGTCCTAAGGGTCATCGACGGCAAGCCCGTCTATGACGGAGAACAGGTGATGATAGGGGGAAACGACAGCTACATCCCGGTATGCCGCAAATGCTACGGCAACCCCAACCTGGAGAGCCTGTCGGAGACCCATTCCCACTGAAAAGGGGATAAAAAAATTTTTGGAAAGTATGCTGGAAGGTGATGCCTTTCAGCATTTTTAATGTGAAAATGAAAAGACGAAACAAAACCAGGGATTCCCTGTGGACCAGGGATTTTACGATAATCACCGTGGGCAGCGTCATCTCCATGTTCGGAAATTCGCTGTCCGGCTTCGCCATGAGCCTGCTGGTGCTGGACTATACGGACTCATCCATGCTGTACGCCCTGTACATAGTGATGTTCACCCTGCCCCAGGTCATAATGCCCATCGTGTCGGGACCGCTGCTGGACCGCTTTTCCAGGAAGAAGACCATCTACATACTGGACTTCATCTCGGCGGGGATGTACCTGGCGGTGGGAGCGCTCCTGAGCAGGGGATGGTTCAGCTTCCCCCTGTTCGCTGTGTATATCTTCATCGTGGGCAGCATCCAGAGCATCTACTACGTGGCCTTCGACAGCTTCTATCCCCTGCTTATCACGGAGGGCAACTTCCAGAGGGCCTACTCCATAGCCAGCGTGCTGGAGACCCTGAGCAACGTGATGGTGCCCGTGTCGGCCATCATCTACCGTACCCTGGGCATAGCGCCCCTGCTGATGATAAACGCCCTGTGCTTTTTCGGGGCGGCGGTGATGGAGACCAGGATAAAAGCACAGGAGGAATACATAGAAACACAGAAGAGCCACGTCACCGGCGCCACCGCCGCGTCCCGCTGGTTCGGGGACCTGAAGGAAGGTCTTTATTACCTTTGGAGCGAAAAGGGGCTTCTGGCCATAGCCGTGTATTTCACCTTCTCCGCCATATCGAACGGGGCCGCCTCCGTGCTGACCCTGCCGTACTTCAGGCATACCTTCGACAACGGCGAGTTCACCTACATGATCGTCTGGGGAATGGCCGTGGCAGGCAGGGCCATCGGAGGGATGATACATTATAAATTC
>JAGACT010000082.1 GCA_017613995.1 Eubacteriaceae bacterium | reverse complement strand
CTTCGGTATACAGGGATGGTTCCACAGGGACGTGTCCGAGCTTTCCGGAGGACAGAAGCAGCTATTAAACCTCGCGTCCATCATGGCCATGCAGCCGAAGGTGCTGATACTGGACGAACCCACGAGCCAGCTGGACCCGATAGCGGCCAGCGACTTTCTAAACACCGTTAGGAAGATAAACCTGGAGCTGGGCACCACGATCATAATGACGGAGCACCGGCTGGAGGATATCCTCCATGCCTCCGACAGAGTGGTGGTCATGGAGGAAGGAAGGATACTTACGACAGGATCCCCACGGGATATAGGGGATGAGCTCAGAAGGAAGGAAAGCGACATGTTTTCAGCCATGCCGTCTCCCGTACAGATCTTCTACGCCGTGGGAGGAAAAGGGGACTGCCCCCTCACGGTCAGGGAAGGCAGGACCTTCCTTTCAGAGTCTTTCTCAGACAGGGAGATATCCATCGACTCTGTTAAGGAGGAAGAGCCCTTCGACGGTGAGATAGCCGGTCCCGCCCTGGAGGTGAAGGAGGTGTGGTTCCGCTACGAAAAGGACCTGCCGGACGTCCTTAAGGGAGTCTCCCTCAGCGTTCCGAAGGGAAGCCTCTTTGCCATAGTCGGAGGAAACGGCACAGGGAAGTCCACCCTGCTCAGATGTATCTCCTCAGCCCTTGTCCCCTACAGGGGGGACATAAAGGTGTTCGGAAAGAGCCTTAAAAAGTATAAGACATCGGAACTCTTCAAGGGAAACCTCTCCATGCTGCCCCAGGACCCCAAGTGCCTCTTCGTTAAGAAGACCGTGAAAGAGGATCTGTACGAGATGCTGCCGGCGGGGGATAAGCAGAAGGATGAAAAGGTAAAGGAAGTATCCGAGATATGCGACATAGAGCGTCTTCTTTCCTCCCATCCCTATGACCTTTCGGGAGGGGAGCAGCAGAGGGCGGCCCTGGCGAAGGTGCTGCTTACGGAGCCCTTGCTTCTTCTTCTCGACGAACCCACCAAGGGCATGGACAGCTTTTTCAAGATACGCTTCGCCGGGATCCTGGATGATCTTAAGAAGAGGGGCGTCACCGTGGTCATGGTGTCCCATGACATAGAGTTCTGCGCGAAGTACGCGGACCTGGTGAGCATGTTCTTTGACGGAGGGGTGGTGACCACCAACACACCGAACCGCTTCTTCTCTCAGAACAGCTTCTATACCACGGCGGCCAACAGGATGAGCAGGCACGTATTCAGAAACGCGGTCAACAGTGACGATGTTATCACACTGTACAAGGAGAACATGAAGATATGAAGGGATGCGGTACCTACACCTGGTTCGGATATACCAGAAGCTTCGCCGAAAGGCTGAGAGCCATAAAGGACGCCGGCTTCGATACGGTGTCAACTTTCTGGGCAAAGGAGATGGAGGGGATAGACGCCCCGCTCCTGTCCCAATATGAGATCTGCGAGAGCTTCGGGCTGTACCTGGAGCACGCTCATCTGCCCTATTTCGGCATCGACGTGCTGTGGGGGGACGACCTTAAGGCGAAAGCCTTTACGGATAACTGTATCAGCCTCGTGAAGACAGCCGCGGAAGGAAACATCCGCACCCTTGTCATGCATACCTGCGAGATAGAATCCCCGGATCCTTCCCGCTATCCTCTTCTTCTTGAGAACATGAAGCGTATAGCCGGCTGCTGCGCTGAGAGCGGAGTCAGGCTGGCTGTGGAGAACCTGGGAAAGACCTGTCCCGCGTCTGACATCATAAGGGATCTTTCCGGCAACGAATACGTGGGGCTCTGCTTCGATTCTGGACACAACAACGCGGTACGGGAGAACGATTTCTCCCTTTTAAGAGACTTTAAGGACAGGGTATTCGCCCTTCACATCCATGACAACAACGGGAAGGAGGACCAGCACTTCCTGCCCATGAGCGATGACTGCACTGTTAACTGGAAGATGTTCATGGAGGCGATAAACAGTACGTCCTTCGAAGGCTCCCTGATGCTGGAATCGAGCTACCCCATAGACTACAGCCTCTATACGGGGGAGGACGACCTTTCCGTGCCGGATCCCGATTATCCTATGGAGGATTATCTCAGGGATGCGTATGAAGCCTGCATGAAGATATACGCGGAGGGGAGAAGCTGATGGAAAGAAAGAAACTGCCCGGCAGGACCATAGCGTCCATAGGTATCATACTTCTTCTGATACCGCTGACCATATGGTTCTTCTGGAAGAACGGGAATGAGCGGTATCTCCTCGCGGGCCTGCTCATAGTGATCTATACGATGATACCCTTCTTCATGGTGTTCGAGGCCCGTCGGCCCCAGGCCAGGGAGATAGTGGTGATAGCAGTCATGTGCGCCATTGCCGTGGCCTCCAGGGCAGCCTTTATAATGGTGCCCCACTTCAAGCCCATGGGAGCCGTGATAATGCTTACCGCGGTCGCCTTCGGCCCCGAGGCGGGCTTTCTTACGGGGGCCGTATCCGTGCTGGCCAGCAACTTCATCTTCGGACAGGGTCCCTGGACCCCGTGGCAGATGTTCGCCTTCGGCATAGGGGGATTTCTTTTCGGACTGATCTTTTACAGGAAACATAACGGGGAGCATAAGCCAATAGTGCTGGCCATCACCGGTTTTGCGATCACTTTCCTTATCATAGGCCCGCTTCTTGATACCAGCGCCATCTTCACCATGGCAAACATGATAGACGTGACAAATATGCCCGCGGTGTACCTGGCCGGGATCCCGGTGAACCTGGTGCACGCCTCGGCCTGCTTTATGACGATGCTCCTGTTCTCAAAGCCCCTCCTGGAGAGGCTTCAGAGGATAAAGACGAAGTACGGGATGATGGAAGATGAGGTTTGACAGTTACCATCCGTTCATAAATCTCATATACTTTGCCTCCGTCATGGTCTCCACGGTGCTCTTCAGGCACCCCTGGTACGTGGCGGTCTCCTTTGCGTGCGCCTTTGTCTATTCTGTGAAGCTGTGCGGAAGGAAGGCTTTCATCCTCAACTGCGTGCTTACCCTTCTCACGGTGCCATACGCCGCCTGGTATTCGTTCTACAACCATTTCGGGATAACTCCCCTCAGGCAGAACTTCATAGGCAACAGCATAACCCTGGAAGCGGTGGTTTACGGGACCGTGCTGGGTATCATAATCATAACGGTGATGATGTGGTTCGAATGCCTTCACGCGGTAATGTCCACGGACAAGTGGATATATCTTCTGGGAAGGATAAGCCCGAAGATGTCCCTTTTCCTTTCCATACTGCTTCGTACCGTACCCAGGATAAAGGCGAGGTTTCGAAAGACCGATACGGCCCAGGCATCCATTGGAAGGGGCTCTTCCCAGGGAGGAACGATAAGAAGGGCAGCAAACCTCTTCAGGGAGCTGTCCATAGTGCTTACCTGGAGCCTGGAGAACTTCATAGAGGTCTCCGACAGCATGAGAAGCAGGGGATACACCCTCAAGGGGAGGACCAGCTTTTCTCTTTACCGCTTCGACAACCGGGACCGTCTATTAATCCTGTCCCTGTTCGGATGCCTGAGCGTGCTTTTCATGGCCTTCATATTGGACCAGACCTCTATACAGTACGATCCGCAGATCATCTTCAACAGGATGACTGCTTTGTCATATGTCTTTTACTTGGTGCACGCGGTGTTCTGCCTGATGCCCATGGTGGTGCAGATCGTCGGTGAAGCGAGATTCCGCGCTGCCAGGAGCAGGTCTCTGGATGATCAGGCATAGAAGGCGGGCGTATCGCCCCAATGTCATTACGTTAATATGGCACATCACCCTACCGGAGAAGAGCCGCTTTAAAACAGATCGCTGTGGCTTCCGGTACGGATTAATCGTAGAATAAGTGTTTCCCTCAGAACCTTATAAACAAGAAGCCAGTCCGGCGCAATGTGACATTCCCGCATATCTTTATAATTCCGGGAATTCGTTAATGCATGATCCCTATACTTCTCCGGTAACGGCTGTTCGTTGACAAGCAATGTGATGACGGCCTCCAGTTCTTTCGGATCGCATCCCCTTTTGATGGCGATTTTATAGTCTTTTTTGAACTGACCGGTAAACTCAATCTTAAGCATTCAGCGCCTCCATCAGATCGGAAACGTTGTCATACGGCCCATACAGATCATATTCCTTTTCGGATGAATCCATAGCGGCAAGCGTAACGGCGTTCGGAACATTTTTGCTTACCTGAAAAGGAATTTGCTGCTCACGAACAGACTGTCTGAGGAAAATATTGAATGCCGTTGTCAAATTCAGCCCAAGTTCAGAAAAGAGGGCTTCCGCCTGTTTCTTCAGGTCCTCATCCACACGGAGAGTTACATTCACATTCTTCATACTATCACCTCCTTAACAGTATTATACTCATCGCAAAGGAAATGTCAATAATATTGTGTGCAATGCACGTAAATGTATTGATTAAATGCATATCTTATATCGATTATCTGTTCAAGATAAGTGTGAAGCCTCACACGACTGTTATGAAGTGACCGTTGTCAAGAGTTAAATACAAAAAAACTCCTGTTTTTCACTTTTTTACGGATCCGGCAGTATGTGCAAAGAGCATGGGAGTACCAGTTCGCGTCAATATCGACGGTATGACGGGTGTCATTCGTGAACCCTGCTTCCATAAGACATGCTTTTAGGACCATGGATCCCTTGAAGCTGATTGGAATCCCGCTCTCATAAATGGCCTTCATAACGTTATACATCAGCTGTTCTTCTGCTGTAATCTTCATTTTCCCACCTTAGCTGTTGTAATAGGATATAGCATCCTGAGCCAGTCTTTCAAACGATTCCTGATATTTCGGGGCTACACTCAGGCCTTCGAAGCTCTCACCGTTGGAGTAATAATAGCGGCTGACAGCCTCTGTTATTCCCTGCATATCCAGGATGTCTTCATTGGCAAGCGCATCCGATATCGTCCGGTTAAAATCGGTATATCGCAGGCCGTTTGTTTCAAGAACGCTAAAAGGACTCACTTTTCTGCCCAGCACTGCCACACCGTTAAATCGATCCAGTGACTCATTGCCATATGCCCACACGATATATTCATCTGTTCTTCCTCCGAAGCTGCCCTGGCACATCAAGGCCTGATCCAGCGCAAAGACGATATCTTCGCCTATACACTCCCGAACATCCCTCAACCAGGATATAGCCCCGATATAGTTTTCCCTCTTTGGAAGGTCGATCTTTTTCGGGTCGTACTTGGGCAGGACTGCAGTTCTTCTGTTAACCAGATCTTCATTTACCTGATGTTCCAGCAAGCTCAGGATATATTCAGATGGTTTCCTGACTCCTGTCTCCCAGTTTTGAATCGTTCTGAAGGGAATATGATAACGTTCAGCAAATTCACTTTGGGTATCGCCTAACTTGGTTCTCATTTCACGTATATCCATAATCATTCCTCTCTAACTATATTAATACACTCATTGGGTGTGTTTGTCAAGGGAAATGCTGTCAGATCAGGCCGCGTAACCTGAAGCATTGTCGCTGAATCTGACAAAATAGGCTTATCGAGTATTACAACATAGAACGTTTTCAGAGGAAACTGACTTGTCATATGTCTTTTACCTGGTGCACGCGGTGTTTTGTCTGATGCCCATGGGGGTGCAGATCGTCGGGGAAGCACGGTTCCGCGCTGCCCAAAGCAGGTCACTTGATAATAGGATATAGTCTGCAGAACGCAGGGATAAAAGAAAGCGTGCAAGTTGTGAATAAAGAACTTACACACTTTTACTTTACATCCTATACCCCATTTATACTGATACAGTAAGTTATATGAGTTTTTCGATTCTTTCTCTTAATAAAGGAAAATCTGATGTTACTGTCTCATAAACATCTTCCATTCGCAAAGTTTGATATCTGTGTGCGGTAACATCGCGAAACCCCGCCATTTCTTTCCATGGAATATCAGGATTATCCCTGCGTGTTCCATCTGTCAGGTTTTTTACCAGTTCACCGATGTTTATAACTGTCATCCCCATAGCACGCATAAGCATTTCGTTTTGAAAAAACTGTTCAAGGGAATATCCGTCCATCATTTCCAATGCGATAGATATTTCGCTGACCACCTTTTTCAGGATTATAGTGTCTCTATGCTCCATAAAGCAGAATCCTCCGGGGTACTTCAAGAAAACTGTCTTCAGGCAGGGGACCGTGGATTATATCCACATCAGTACCAAGCAGCTCCTCCATTCGGTACTTTAATGAGCTGAGCGTAAGCAGTGAAACTCTGGGATCCTTGAACTCGACAAGAAGATCCACATCGCTTTGAGATGTACTGTTCCCATTTGCGTATGATCCGAACAGTTCCACTTTTCGCAGCGGATAATCTCTGGATGCAGTATCAACACAATCCGCTATCTGCTGGACTGTAAGCATTGCGAACCCTCCTTTTTGATTGATTACACAGCTATTATATATAATTCTATAGTTGTAGTCAAACATTTCGCCCATACAAAACTGGTGTTTAGCGTGCTCCGGATGCTCGGTAATTCAATTGCCGAGTAGTTCACGGGTATCATGAGAGGTAATCCCCCCAATCCTTCCATGCGACATAAGACGTGCCGTTGACTGTCACGGAGACATCTCCGAGATAGAAAACAGCGTTCCGGGTATTGTCATCTCCTCTCAGTTCAATATACTTCTTTGTATTCGCGGACAGTTTTGCTTCGGGGGCATTGGAGCTTTTGATCTCTATGGCAAATGTGTGTTTCCAGTCAGCTATCGTATCGACCTCAAAACCTTTATTGTCCCGGTAAAATGTGAGATTAGGTTTTTTCCCTTGGTTCATCCGATGCTTTAGAAGTTCCGCCACGGCAAAAGTCTCAATAACGGCTCCCTTGTAACGGCTCAGCAAAAGTTCTTCCTTGGAATCAAGCCGAAGAAGATGGCAAAGCAATCCCGAATCAACAAAGTACAGTTTAGGTGTCTTAACAATGCTTTTTCCTAGATTATTGTTATCCGGCTCAAGAAAGTGAATGATAAAAGAGTTCTCCAGAATTGAAAGCCACCTTTTAACTGTTGGCGCAGAAACCCCGACATCCCTGCTAATGCTGTCCATGGAAAGGAGCTGGCCGCTGTGGGCCGCACAAACCTGAATAAACTTCTTAAACGTTGAGAGGTTATCCGCATTGATCTGGTCTCTCACATCCAGATCCAGGCAGGTATCAATATAGCTCTCATACCAGTCTTCCGGTATGAAGTGCTTTTCCGGATCATGGAGAGGAGGATATTGACCTCCAAAAATGATGTCATATGGATTGTCGGAGAGCAGACCTTCATTCTTCAGTTCTTTTACGGAAAAAGGCAGCAACTTCAGAAAAGCGGCCCGTCCGGCAAGGCTGTCAGTCATGTTCTGCTTCAGCCGGAACTGGCTGGATCCGGTCAGAATGAATTTTCCCGGTGTGAAGTCCGAATTGTCGACATGCATTTTCAAAGCATCAAAGATTTCAGGTACTTTCTGAGCTTCATCAAGTACAGCCCCGTCAGGGAATGCGGCGAGGAAATCCGACGGGTTTGAAATTGCCAGTTCACGCATGGTCCTGTCATCAAACGTAACATAACGCTTGTTCGGAAATACTGCTTTGGTAAGGGTTGACTTTCCGCTTTGGCGCGGTCCGGTAACTCCTACAACCGGAAACTGCGAAGCGAGGCGAAGAAGTGTTTCCGCAGCAAGGCGATCAATCATAGGGATTCCTCCAATAATAATCTATATGTAATCTAAAGTATAAACATATGATATCCCAAAGTATAGCACAGTAAAAATCCAAAGTCAATCATGGTAAAAATCCATAGTTAAGAATAGGTAAAATCCAAAGTGACGATCCGTTGTATCATCCGGATCTGCTGTACCAACCACAACGTCTACCAGATATCGTTGAGCAGGCGGTCACGGATTTCAGGAACTGGCTGAAATCGCTCAATTGCTAGAAAAAGGATCCGTGAAAGTTTCTCGGCAAACCCAGGATGCCCCGTTATACCTCTTCAGAGATAAAGTGGGAGAAATCCAATCGTTCACAGCTTAACGTATCTGTCTCAGCGTTAATCAGATGACGCTTGTAAATATGGAAAAATGGACAAAAAAAGAAGCCGTCTTTGTCTCAAATTAACAAAAACGGCTTATCTAAGCTAAAAAAATGGAGCTGATGGGGAGACTCGAACTCCCGACCTATTGATTACGAATCAATTGCTCTACCGACTGAGCCACATCAGCTTATACATTGTGGTGTATCTAGAATTCCTTCTCGAACTTGTAATTTACCTTTACCAGCTCTCCGCCGATCTCTTTTTTATCTTTCCTGAGCTTTAACCATACCGCGCATGCAACCGAAATAACGGCAACGGAAGCTACTGTCACAGCGATCGTCACTTTTTGCTTGTTACTCATCTGATACCTCACTGAATCAATATTATACATTAAACAAAAACCGAATACAAGAAAGCCGGAAAAATATGTATCCGCTTTTATTCACGTTCAATATGATTATATCAGAAAATCGGTTAGTTTCAACGGAGAATAGTATTAACACTTTATTAAGACTGTTCGAAAAACCGCTCAAAATAAGGGTGTATGCCTCACGGGGCCAACAAATTGCGAAAAAGCTTATAGAACGGGATACATTTGGAATATAATAATAGATGTATTAATGTATCTGAACAGAGCGGGAAAACATATGGATCATTTCAGTCGGCTTGAGGGCACAGTCAGAACCCGACAGCTTAGAAACATGCTTATCATCCGTAAATGCGAAGAAACCATAGACCGTTTGAATACAGAGAACGCGTTCCATGGGACGAATCATCTGTGTATGGGCCAGGAAGCGTCCTGCGTCGGAGCGGTGCTTGCTCTCGGCGACGAGGACTGGATCATATCAAACCACAGGGGACACGGTTTTTACCTTGCCAGGTGTTCTTATGATGTAAACAGACTCCTGGCGGAGATGTTCGGCCTGAGGGAAGGCGCATGTATGGGGCTTGGCGGTTCCATGCATATCTCAGATGCTGACAGGCATTATCTGTGCTCCACCGGAGTCGTGGCGGGAGGTGTCCCGATAAGCGTGGGAGTGGCGATGGATCTGAAATACCACAGCCTTCCCGGAATAGCGGTAAGCACATTCGGAGACGGGGCGTCCAATCAGGGCATGGCTCTGGAATCTCTGAACCTGGCTTCCCTCTGGGAGGTGCCGGTGCTGTTCTACTGCGAAAACAACCGTTACGCCGTATCTTCTCCCAGTGAGAGATTCGTGGCAAACACCACCATATGGGAGAGGGCGGCAGGATTCGGAATAAGAAGCATGAAGGTGGACGGAAACGATCTGCCCGCGGTATACAACGCGGTGAGCCAGGCCAGGGAATATATAACCACCGAACGCAGACCCTGTTTCATAGAGGCGGAAACCTACCGTTTCAACGGACATTCCCGTTCGGACAAGCTTCTGTACCGCAGCCCCCAGGATGAGGAACCCCACAGGAATGCGGATCCGATCCTGCGTTATCTCGATTATCTGAAGAACGAATCGCTGGCTGACGACGCCCTTATGGATCAGTACTCCCGCGAGGCGCAGCAACTGGTGCAGGAAGCTCTCGGGTTCTGTGAAGCGAGCAGCGGTCCCCTTACTCTTGAAGAAGCGCTTTCCCTGGTGAGATCGGGGGTGTCGAGATGAAAAAAACATATCTTCAGGCTGTGACCGACGCGCTGGACTGCGCGATGGGCAGCGATCCCAACGTAGTTGTAATGGGAGAGGATGTCGGAGTATACGGAGGCGGAATGGGGGCGACCCGGGGGCTTGTGGAGAAATACTCATCATCGAGAGTCATCGACACGCCCATTTCGGAGACGGCATTTACGGGAGCCGCGGTCGGATGTGCCCTGATGGGCATGAGGCCGGTGGTGGAGATCATATTCTCCGATTTTACTTCCCTTACCGCCGATCCCGTGATCAACCACGCAGCTAAATATCATTTTATGAGTGCAGGGACCCTCAGCGTCCCCATGGTGATACGGACTCCCATGGGAGCCGGAACAGGAGCCGCGGCTCAGCATTCGCAGTCAGTGGAAAACATGTATCTGAATGTGCCGGGACTGGTGGTGCTGGCTCCGTCAGACGCTTATGACGCCAAGGGGCTTCTGATCAGCGCCATCGAGCTTGACGATCCCGTCATGTTTTTCGAACATAAGAAATGCTACCCCATGTCATCCGATGTCCCCGAGGGCTCGTACAGGATACCCATAGGGAAGGCCGATATAAAGAAACAGGGAAGCGATATTTCCATCATATCGTATTCGTATATGAGCTGTGCCGCACTGGAAGCCGCCGCTCTTCTGGAGGAAGACGGCATCTCCGCGGAGGTGGTGGACCTGAGGAGCCTCAGACCTCTGGACACGCAGACCATCGCGGAAAGCGTCGGCAGGACCCGAAGGGCCCTGATAGTCACCGAGGCTCCGGTGTTCGGAGGATTCTCGGGCGAACTGGAGAGCGTGGTATACGAGACCGCGGGAAGCTCTCTGCTGTGCCCCGTCAGGAGGCTGGGCGGCGAGGAGATGCCTGTGGCATATTCGGAAAGTATTGAGGCGCAGCAGATACCGGATGCGCAGAGGATAAGAAAAACAGTTAAGGAGATGTTATCATGAAGAAGTACAACATTGCCGTATGCGGAGCCACAGGAGTGGTGGGAAGAAAGATGATGAAGGTGCTGGAGGAGAGAAATATCCCCGTGGATAACTTCTATCCCATGGCCAGCTACCGCAGCGCGGGCAAAAGCATCACGTTCAACGGAAAGGAATATACCGTTGAGGAACTCAACGAGCATTCCTTCGACAAGCCCATCGACTACGCACTGTTTTCCGCCGGCGGATCCACCAGTCTTCAGTTCTCTCCCATAGCTGCCGAACACGGTACCGTGGTCATCGACAACTCGTCAGCCTTCAGAATGTACGACGATGTTCCCCTTGTCGTCCCCGAGGTCAATCCCGAGGATGCGTTCAGGCATCACAACATCATCGCAAATCCGAACTGCTCGACCATTCAGGCCGTGGTGGCCCTTAAACCCATATATGACCGCTACGGTATAGAAAGGATCGTCTATTCCACATATCAGGCGGTCTCCGGCGCCGGACAGAACGGCATCAAGGATCTGGAGGAGGGCCTCAAGGGCGCTGCTCCCCAGAAGTTCCCGAGACAGATCGCGTTCAACTGCATCCCTGAGATCGATGTGTTCACCGAAAACGGATACACGAAGGAAGAGATGAAGATGGTCAACGAGACCAGAAAGATAATGGGCGATCAGTCCATCAGGATCACCGCCACCACTGTCAGGGTGCCCGTGTACACATGTCATTCCGAGAGCATCAACGTCGAGACCAAAAAGCCCTTCGATATGAAGGACGTGTTCGAGCTTTACAGGAACACCGATTATCTCACCCTTGTTGACGATATCGATTCTCCTTCATATCCCACCGCTGTGGAATACGCGGATCAGGACGGAGTATATGTGGGAAGGCTCAGGAGAGACTTCTCCGTGGAGAACGGTCTCAACATGTGGGTGGTCTCCGACAATCTCAGAAAGGGAGCCGCCACCAATGCGGTCCAGATACTGGAACTGCTCATCAGCCGCGACAGATAGACCCGCGGTGCGCTGAGGTTTCAGCGTATCTGATCCGGGGCTTTCCTGCCGGATATCATGCGCAATGTATAACAGGAAGGAATCCAAGAGGTAGTCAAACAATATGTTCAGAAGAAATCCCGAAGATTTCCAGCATGCGAAACATTCGTTTTCGACAAGATACACGTTCATAATAACTTCAGACTCCGACAGCCGTACCAGAAGATTCTCCATGTCCGCCTTCGTGCTGGACAACATAATCCTTCTGAGCTGCATCGCCGTGAGCGCGGTGGTCATCCTGGTGATAAGCTACATAGGTCTCTATTCGGCCTACGCGCGCAACCGTCAGGACCTGGTCACTCTGCAGGCCATAAACAAGGAGCAGCAGGTGCAGCTGTACGACATGAGCGAGATGGCCGGCGCCGTGGAACAGAAACTGGAGTATCTCGAACTTCTCGAGGAAAGGATACAGACCTTCATCGATCAGGCGGGAGCCTCCAGCACATCCCAGGAGGATAAGCAGACCCTGGAGGAGATAGACGCGGAGCTGGCAATGATGCGTGCCCAGATGGCCGTCGGAGGCTCATCGGCCCGGCCGAACTACTTCTTTGCCAACGCATCCATGGACGATCTGGACATGGTGGAGGAATTCGCGTCTCTGAAGGAAGAGCTCTCCGGCATCGACACATCCGTAAGCGATACGGAATACGGCATGAGCGCCCTGGTGGACGATATGGCCGAATACGAGCGGCTCAGCAACCGATTCCCCCACAACATTCCTCTTCCCCTGAAAACCTATTTCGTGACGGAGTATTTCGGATACAGGATATATCCGCGCATAGAGTTCCACGAAGGCTTTGATCTGGGCGCTCCGAACGGCACGCCCATAAGACCGGTGGCCAGGGGAACGGTCACCTATGCGGGATGGTGGGGCGAACTGGGATATATGGTCAAAATAAACCACGGCAACGGCTACGAATCGGTCTATGCCCATATGAGCGAAGTGACATGCTACGTCGGTCAGGAGGTAACGATCGATACGATAATCGGAGAGGTCGGAAGCACCGGGTATTCCACCGGTGACCATCTGCACCTTGAGATCATAAAGGACGGGGTCAAGGTCGATCCGCTTGATTATCTGCCGGGTGTGGAAGAAGGGAGCTTAGGCATAGCGATATGAAGAACAGCAAATCCAAAACAGTAAACAGAGTAAACTACGAGCAGGTGGACAGCATCATTTCCAACTATATCGTTTTCGTGGGAGACATCACCAGCGGTAATTCGGTGCGTTTCGAGGGCACCCTCAAGGGCAACGTGAGCGTATCCGGCAACTTCATCGTGGGAAGGAACGCGATCATCACCGGAAAGATAAAGGCCCAGAACGTCCATGTCATAGGTCTGGTCGAGGGAGACATCGACTGCGAGCAGCTCAAGATATTCTCCACAGGAAAGGTCACGGGAGACGCCATCGTCGACAGTATCATAATAGATGAAGGCGCCGTGCTGACAGGCATGTGCAAGACCAGGGAGATCTCCATGCAGGACCCCACCATCAACGATATCCTTAATGTTATCGACTGACGGGATGCGGCGGAACTGAAAGAAAAAAGTCAAAAAAACAGTTGCTTTTGAATATGCACTGAGCTATAATAAGCAAGTCAACTGCGAGAGTGCTGGAATAGGCAGACAGGCACGTTTGAGGGGCGTGTGTCCAAAGGGCGTACGGGTTCAACTCCCGTCTCTCGCACCATTCAGAATCATAACCGCCGCAAGGCGGTTTTTTTATGATTCTTCTCGGAAACCTGTGGAAATCGAATAACGGTTTTTATCCCTAAACTATTGAAAACGTGCACGATATGACAGAATAATAAATCACATTGCCGATCGTGAAGCCTCACGCGACTTCAGTCGTGTGAGGCTTCACATCGTCAGCACCGCTGTATATGAGCATAGCACAAGGGAAATGGCCTTCTGTATCGGAGGTGCACGTTCGATCGACGACATCGATGCGGATGCGTTCAGAAGAGCTGCTTCGGAAGCGGGGATCGGTGAGCGGGTTGCGATGCGCCGATTCGATGCGATGGCAGGCATGTTTGCCGACGCCCTTTCAGCGTCGGCAGAGGAACTGTTCGATATGGGATACCCGGGAGTCAGGGATATCCGGGACCGTATTCTCCGTTTCGGAGGATACGGCAGTATAACTCACGGACTGCCTCACTGACCGCGTGAAGATGACGGGTGCAGGTTATGGCTCTCCGGTCAGTTAAAAAGCTACCGGATGAGGCACGCGCGGGGCAGACATATGCCTGCCCCGCCTCATAACTGCGGCTGCATATATGCCGGAAGCTGTCCCCTGGGATATAGGATATCCCGACTGCCATAAGGCTGTTGTTTTCCCCCCGGTCATCGGGAAAAACTCATCTGCAAGCGCTGTTTTATTACCGGTGCCATTGCTTTTGGACCATGTTTTGAGTATAATTAATCGGTTAAGTTCTTAAAGAAAGGTCTTACTATGAGAAAACGCAAAAAGACAATCAGGTTAATGCTGACAGCGCTCGCTGTCATCCTGGCCGTGCTGGTCTTCGTTTTCGGCATCCCGCTGAGCAGGATCGCCGGAGTATACGATGTCAGGCCGGTGGGAAGCATGATCAAATACGGTCTGGACCTTACGGGAGTCGTATACGTCGTCCTCCAGGCGGATGAGTCCGTGACCGAAGTCTCCGAGGATACCCTCGAGAAAGCAATAACGATTATCCGTTCCAGGATAGACTCCCTGGGCGTGAACGAGCCGGAGATAAGCATCCAGGGCTCCAACAAGATCCGTGTGTCGATCCCGTCCATCGAGGACGAGGCCGCGGCCGTGGCTCTTATCGGACAGACCGCAAAGCTCCAGTTCGTGGATCCCGACGGAAACGTCATCCTGACGGGCGAGCATGTCCAGAGCAGCACCTACGACAACTACACGGAATCCACCGGTGTCCAGACCCCTGCCGTAAAGCTGGTATTCGACGATGAGGGAGCCGCACTCTTCAGCGAGGCCACCGCAAGGCTCATCGGACAGATCATCTACATAATGCTGGATGACGAAGTCATTTCCAGTCCGAAGGTCAATACCCAGATCACGGAAGGCACCGCGTACATCACCGGGATCGGAGACAAGGATACCGCCATGACCCTGGCGACCCTTATCAGAGCCGGTGCTCTTCCTGTGGACTTCACGGTGGTCCAGGCCCAGAGCGTGGGCGCCACCCTGGGACAGAACAGTCTCCAGAAAGCCCTGCTGGGAGGCATCATCGGTTTTGGACTGATCATACTGTTCATGCTGGTGTTCTACCGTATACCCGGCCTTGCCGCTGACCTGGCACTGTGCATCTACGTTGTCATATTCCTCTACATCATCTCACTGATGAAGGTCACCCTGACCCTGACGGGAATCGCTGGCATAGTGCTGTCCATAGGTATGGCAGTGGACGCCAACGTCATCATCTTTGAGCGCATCAAGGAAGAACTCAGGCTCGGAAAGTCTCCCATAACCAGCGTCAACTCCGGTTTCTCCATCGCGTTCAGGACCGTGCTCGACGCCAATGTGACCACCATCATAGCCGCGCTGGCACTGTTCTTCTTCGGAAGCGGTACCATCAGGGGCTTCGCCCTTACCCTTATGATAGGCGTCGCGGTCAGCATGTTCACGGCCGTCGTCATCACGAAGCGCCTGATCCTCGCGATAGTGGACATCTTCGGAGGCTCGTCACTGAACTTCGGAAAGAAGGAGGCAGCGTAAATGTTAAAGATCGATACGAAAAACAACGCGAAACGCCTGCTCCTGATCGCCCTGGTCTTCATTATCGCCGGTCTGGTGGGCATGGCAGTCAGAGGGTTCAACTTCGGAATAGACTTCGTCGGAGGCACCATCGCCCAGTTCGAGATGGGCCGCACCTTTGAGACTGCCGAGATCCGTGCCGTGACCGACAGCTACGACAGGGACATGATCATTTCCTCCGCGGGCACCGGCAATACCCAGGTGATCATCAAGTCGACGATCAACTTCGAAGAGTCCGTGAAGGCCCAGATCATAGACGATTTCAAAGCCGCCTTCGGCATCACCGACGACGACGTGCTTTCATTCGATATCGTCAGCCCCACCATCGGAAAGGAACTGCGTTCCCAGGCCCTGAAGGCATCCGCCATAACCATCGTCTGCGTGCTTCTGTACATCACCGTCAGGATCGAGTTCATTGCTGCGTTCTCGTCGATCATAGCCCTGATGCACGACGTGCTGATAATGGTGGGCTTCTACGCCATTTTCCACCTGCAGGTGAACTCATCCTTCATCGCAGCGGTGCTCACCATACTGGGTTATTCGATAAACTCGTCCATCGTCGTGTTCGACCGTATAAAGGATGAGACCAAAAAGCATTCCAGGAGCGATATCGTCGGGATCGTGGACGACAGCCTCACGAAGTCCGTGAAGAGGACCCTGTACACCACCGTCACCACGATGCTGGCTGTCATAAGCCTATACGTGTTCGGAGTCACTTCCATCAGAGAATTCACTCTGCCCATGATCGTGGGCTTCGCGGCAGGAGCATATTCGTCCCTGTTCGTGGCTCCCTCGGTATATTTCCTGATGAAATCTAAAAAAGCCAGACAGAGCTGAATACGTTCGCAGAACAGGCACAATAAT
>JAGACT010000006.1 GCA_017613995.1 Eubacteriaceae bacterium | reverse complement strand
GTGGTTCGAATCCATCGGAGGCCATCACTGGATGGCAAGAAGGGTACCGGATGACTGCTATGTGGTGTGTCCCAACCAGCAGGGGATCGACGTTTTCGATATGAACGATGCCATGGGGGAGAAAAGGGAGAATCTGTGCTCCGATGAATACCGTGCAGAAAGCTGTTACGCCCACGAATTATAGTAAACGACAATAATAACTTTACTTTGCAATAATGACTCATCAGTGGTATACTTCTATCAGGAGGTGCCACAAATATGAACAATCGCAAGTATCATACCGATCCAGGAGAACTGCTTGAACAGGGTAAAGCTATTATGTCGTCATCAGATGAGTCAAAATTCCATTTCAAGGTATTCGCCGTGAATATGGTTCTCGCTGGAACATCTGCCTCAGATGTTGGCAGATCTGCCGGTGTATCTAAGGTAACGGTAACGAGTTGGGTCAAAACCGCTGATGAACAGGGCTTTGAAGCACTAAGAGTCAAGAAACAGTCAGGCAGACCTTCCAAACTGTCTGCTGAACAACTGCAGGAGATAGATGCTGCATTATCTCAGGATGCATCCGAATTCGGTTATAAGATCTGGGACGGTCCTGCTTTATCCGACTTCATTCTGGATAAATATGGTGTAGTCCTTAGTGTCAGGCAATGCCAGCGACTGTTTCATGAGCTTGGGTATTCTCTTATACGCCCTCAGTCGTTCCCGAGCAAAGGATATGAAGATACCGAGGCACGCACCGCGTTTAAAAAAAATAGCGGAATTAGCAAGCAGTGACGACTGTGTTCTTGTATATCAGGACGAAGTCCATTTTCAACAACAAACCACGATCACACGAGCCTGGAACAAGAAGGGCAGTAAGCCAACAATCAAGTCTTTTCCTGGAAGAAGTAAGGTCTCCTACAGTGGCTTCGTTATTCCTGAAACCGGAGAACTGTTTACGACCAAACCGGATAGATTTAACTATCTGACATTCATTGACTCGGTTACAGCTTTCATTGATGCTAATCCTATAGAAGAAGGAAAGCGGTACGTCATAGTTCTTGACAATGCGCCGTGGCACAAGAAAGCCGTACGCTTGATTCAGGAAGACTGTCTTGAGGAATATCAACATGTTCGGGATTCTGTTGAATTCCTTAAACTGCCACCCTATTCCCCGGATCTAAACCCTATCGAGCAGGTCTGGCGAATTACACGCAGAGAGAACACCCACAATACGTTCTTTGACAGCGTATCCATTATGGAGCATACAGTCGATACAGCATTAGCTGCATGGGCAGAACCAAATGATCAGTTGAGGTCGTTATGTAGCTTCAAAAGTTAAAATAATTTTGTCGCTTACTATAATTAATACGGCATCACTCTGTCTATGCGGCAGGCGAGAGTGTTTCGTCGTCTTCTGTATATCTCAGAAAGTATTTCTCTTTAAGCCCGTCGAGCCTTCCGGACCAGTCTTCCCTCAGAAGGAATTCGTTCACATATTCAAGCAGGTCCTCCGATCCCTTCGGCATGAGGATACCGATCTCACCGTGGGTGAAGGGTTCAGCAATGAGCGGCGCGGCCAGACGTCCGTCCTGCCCGACGTAATAACCTGCTTCCACGATCTCCGTGATCATGACATCCGCCTGGCCCGAAGCGACCAGTCCCGGTATATCCTGATTGACCTCATGGATGATCAGGATCGCATCAGGCAGGTTTTCCCTGGCAAACTGTTCGTTGAGTCCTCCGGGATTCACCATGACCCGCACATCCGGCCGGTTTATTGCTTCGAGACCCGTATACTTACCGGCATCCTCCTTTCTGCAGAGGATGGTTTTGCCGTTTTCAAGGTAAGCATCGGACATCAGCGCCAGCTCTTTGCGGGTATCCGTGATGGTGATGCCGCAGATCGCCAGGTCGAATTTACCCGCAAGGGTATCCTCCATCAGGCTCGGCCATGACGTCTGTACATACTCAACCCTGACGCCCAGGGAGGCGGCAAGATCCTCGGCCAGTTCCGCGTCGAATCCCACGTAGACACCTGTCGCAGGATCAAGGTAGGACATCGGCTGATAGTCCCCCGCAGTACCGACTTTCAGTACGCCCCGCTTCTGTATCTCCTCGAGAACGCCGTCGGGTTCATTGCCGCTTGAGCGGGTACCGCACCCGCCGGACAGCAGCAGACAGAACACAATGGCAAAAATAATCATGACTGACGCTCCCGCAGGGGATCTGCGATCTGACGAAAATGCTTTCATGGTGTTACCTTCTCTCTGAACTGAGTTCTTACGCTGATATGAGTACACTACTACTTTTCGCTGTTGGTGTGTCTTTAAGTATTCGGGGGCCGGATTACAGTAATGTTTTCGGGCGATGCCTGAAAACAGAGCCATGGTGCTCCTGATGTATAAGTGGGTCATGCTTTCAGAGCAGTAGGTTCAGCACCACGGCCGGCTGCTGTCCCGTGATTTCTTTCCCCGAGAGTGAATCGAAAACTTCAGAAATCCTGGCTGGACAGATCCTGAGGTAAACCTGCCCGAAGGATATGCGGACCTTCCCTTCTTAAATAACTGAAAGGGCGGTTACCGTTATCGTGCCATTCCTTCCCTGCCCTGCGGCCCAGACGAAGTTTTCCAGCTGATGGACAGGACAAATTTGCGTCTTGAATTTGCCTCTGCAATACTATATTATATCCTTATCCCCTTTAAATATGAACAGCGGTGCGTTTCAGTGAAAATATGAAGAGACACTTCAGCCGGGAAACATGAGCCGGCGAAAACGTGGCAGCACATCGGGAAACGCTTAACGCACCGAGCAAAAAATAAAAGTAATCGAGGTATTAGGTATTATGATCCCAGAGAAAATGATGATGCTAGGAAAAAAGAGCAATTCCATAAGGGCGCTCTTCGAATACGGCAAGAAAAGAAAGGCGGAGATAGGAGAAGAGAACGTTTATGACTTTTCCATCGGAAATCCCAGTATCCCCGCTCCGGCAAAAGTGAACGAAACCCTTATCAGGATGCTGAACGAAAAGGATTCCGTTGCTCTGCACGGATACACCTCCAACGCCGGCGACACAGCGGTCAGGAGCGCCATAGCGTCAAACATCAAAAAGCGCTTCGGGTTCGATACCGATGCGAACCACATTTACATGACCTGCGGCGCAGCTTCTTCCCTGCGCATTTCGCTGAACGCCATAATCATGCCCGGAGACGAAGTGATACTTCTCGCCCCCTATTTTGCCGAGTATACTGTCTTCGCGGAAGACGCGGGAGCCACCTGCGTGATCGTCAGCTGCACGGAAGGGAGCTTTGCCCTCGACATGAAGAAGCTTGAGGAAGCAATCACACCGAAAACGAAGGCGATCATCATCAATTCCCCCAACAATCCATCCGGAGTAGTGCTTTCGGAAAACGATATCAGGCAGCTGTCCGAGCTCCTGATGAGAAAACAGCAGGAGTATTCATCCGATATATTCATCATTTCGGACGAGCCCTACAGGGAGCTGGTCTACGGAGGCGTATCCGTGCCGTATATCCCGTGCTTCTATGACAATACGATAATATGCTACTCCTACAGCAAGTCCCTGTCCCTTCCCGGTGAGCGCATCGGATATATCATGGTGTCGCCCAGGGCAAAGGATGACGCGGACGTATTCTTTGCCGTATGCGGTTCGGGAAGGGCTCTGGGATACATCTGCGCCCCCAGCATCTTCCAGTATCTCGTGGCGGAATGCGACGGCATGACCAGCGATATATCAGTGTATGATACCAACAGGAAACTGGCCTATGACGCGCTGAATGAAATAGGCTATACCACCGCCTCCCCGGACGGAGCGTTCTATCTGTTCATAAAGACCCTTGAGGCCGATTCCATGGCCTTCTGTGAAAAAGCCAAGGGTTACGAGATCCTTCTGGTCCCCGGGGACGACTTCGGCTACCCCGGATGGTGCAGGCTCTCCTACTGCGTCACCACGGATATGATCCACCGCTCGATACCTGCCTTTAAGAAACTGTATGACAGCTACCGGTAAACCCGGCGGAATCGGGACCGTTCTCTGTTCTACAAATACAATAATAATGATGATCCGGACAGCGGTCCGGATCATCTTGTTTTTTTACGGCTCCCGTGATATCATTGTCATACAGACATTATCAAAGAGGACATGATATATGGCAGAAAACAAGTACATCGGGAAATGGAAAGCGACATCGGTCAAGGTCATGGACATCACCGAGCCTCTTAAAAACAGCACCAGTATCCTGTCGATAAACGCTGACGGAACAGCTGTTTACGGGGAGGGAGAAGACAGAAAGGAATACACCTGGAAGGAGACCGGTTACGGACTGTATCTCGACGGCAAATCCGACATGAAGCTTACCGACGAGGAAGGAAGGCTTTCGACCAGGCTTCTGGGATTCATAACTGTTATTTTTGAAAAACAGGACTGATCCGGGGGGATACCCGTCCGGGCATGACAACCGATATTCATCGGAGCCGCAGGGCAGGAGACTCCCGCTTCAACGCAGTAAGCGGGAGAGGAATGCCCGTAAATGCGGCGTTCTTTTTTGTTTTCCATATTGACATTCTTATGGATGTATAGTATATTTGTTCTAGTGCATAGAACAGGAATATAGTCAATGCAGCAGACTGTGACCATGAGAC
>JAGACT010000081.1 GCA_017613995.1 Eubacteriaceae bacterium | reverse complement strand
ACTTTTATACTGTATATTCGAATATATATTTGTAATTTGTCGCATGCTTTCCCGCAATTCATCTCACCGCCTGCAGAGGCGGGAGACTTCTTGCTGCATGCTCGTTAAACAGGACTGAACCTTCGGTGCCCAGTGTTTACAGGTTGTTTCCGATTTTATATCCTATGATTCCACAGGCATCGAATGCCGTCTGCTTAACCTCTCTGGTTTCATCAGAATCAGTATATCACAAATATATGTTCGAATAAAGGAGTGTCGGGCAAATTATCGTCCTTTGCTCTGTTCTCAGCCAACACTGACATTTCTGCCAAGAAAGTTTGAACCGGGTGAACAGCGGGATAAAAACATTGAGAATATAAGCCCTGTAATGATATAATAGCTGTGGAAGGATACCCGGTGGACCACACGATGTTTGGAAAAGACAGAAACAGAACATGCAGCATCTGCGGAGCGAAGCTGTCGCGCAGAGCCGTCTACTGCGACAACTGCGGAGCCAAGGTCGCGGATGCCCCTCAGGTCAGGGAGACACCCGGCCCCTACGCCGGCACGGCGCCTGCCTCGGCCATGAGGAACATTGGAAGCAAAACGGTCATAATCATGGTCGTGCTCATATGCATAACAGCCATCTCCGTCATAGCGTTTACGTATGTAGCTGTCATGGGGCATATCGACAGTACGCCGGAACCCGAGCCAAATCCAGGACCCGCGGATACGTCGGATCATGGCGGGACGGCGGATGATATCGACATCTTCTCCGGAAACGGTTTCCCTCAGAACATGACCGGGATGGATCAGGAGCAGTACTTCAGGACAATGAAGCTTCTGTTCGAACATATTCTTTCCCAGAGCATGGAGGATCCATACGTGAATCTGGAACTGGACGAGGATGCAGGGGTGTTCACCATTACCATCGTAGCGAAGGACTACGACCCGGGTGACTCCGGTGCCGTCAATAAGGAAATCGAAATGATAAAACAGTACCTGGATCTGATGAGTGTGGGACCTGTGAATATAAACGGAATGTCCGTGGTGATTATATTCAGGGACGTGGACGGAAACGAGCTCCTGCGCATCGTAGACGGAGCGGTACAGTAGCATACAATAATAAAAACGGGAGGAAGAAAAAATGGATGAATTCCTGAACGAGGACCTGCTCAGTGACGAAGCAGCCGATCTGAATGAAGCGGATTATACCCGCATCAGGAAGGATAATGAAAAACTGATACAGAATTACGGACGCAGTCTGAAAAACAAGGGGTACAGCGAGAAGGATATCTACCGTCTGCTGAGCATGGCGGATATGTACGTCAACTCATATCTGCTGGATAACCTCTCCCTGAGCGCAGCGGACGGCATAGGTGCTGTGGATGAGTTTTTCACGGAATACTTCCCCGAAAACGTCATCTGGGCATCGGAGGACAGCGTCGGCAACATGGCCAGGGCCATCAAGGCATTCTACCGCTATCTGCTGGAGCACGGCATGATAGAGCGGGAGGAATTCAAAAACCTGTCCCGTACGATAAAGGAAAGAAGGGAACTCTGGCGCGGCGCATCGTCCCTGCCCGATCTGGACGATCCGGAAGACGATGAGCTGGACCTCGGAGATACGCTATGAGCAGGAAGGTCCTGTTCGTCTCCTCGAGCCTGAGAAAGGGCTCCGCTTCGGAAAGGATAGCCAGGGAAGCGGAAAAGGGCGTCATCGCCAACTGCGATGACGTGGAGTTCGTTACCCTGAAGGATAAGGATATACGTTTCTGCAGGGGATGTCTCACATGTCAGGATACGGGAAAATGCGTCATCGATGACGACGCCCGCGCTATAGCGGAAAAGATCAGGGAGGCCGATGTCCTGGTGTTTTCGACGCCGATCTATTACTGCGGCATCAGCGGACAGCTCAAGACCCTTCTAGACCGGTGCAATCCTCTTTACGGAAGTGACTACCGTTTCAGGGAAGTATTTCTCGTAACCACGTCCGAGGACGACTCCCCCGACGCAGCGTCAGGTGCCATAGGGTCCGTAAAGAACTGGGTAAGCTGTTTTCCCGAGGCCCGCGTCGCGGGGGCTTTCAGCGGAGCGGGAGTCGGGACGGAGGATCCTGAAGACGGTAAGTGGGCGGATCTGATGAACGATGCCTTCCTGTTCGGAAAGGAAATATGATCCCATCAGGGGATACAGGCGCAGCACTGCGCCTTTTCTTTTGCTCCGAAAAAGCCCGCTTCTGCGGGGTATAATTATGTTATACTTTTTATGAACACATTTAGGGGACAGAGCCTTGGGAGTATTGATCGAGGATAAGTTCAGAAACTGGGAGAAAGAGTGCGAAGAGCGATTCAGCCGTCTTAAAGCAAACGAGGAAGAGCTGAACCGTATTTTTATCGACCTTTACGGCCTCGGATCGGAACTGTCCCCCGAGGTCGACGCTTCCCATGTCAGCGTCAGCAGGGCGCTCCTATCAAGGGAGATCCGCTCCCTTGTCTCCTACGCCGTGGGATGCGTATTCGGACGGTATTCTCCAGACAGGGAAGGCCTGTGCTTCGCAGGAGGCCAATGGGACGAAAGCTGCTACAGGCAGGTGATCCCCGTAGAGGACAACATCATATCCTTCAGCGAGACCGGCACCGGATATGATGTCACGAAGCGTTTGACGGACTTCGTCGGAAACGTTTACGGGCAGGACGTCCTCGCCGAGAACATGTCCTACATAGCCGGGGCCCTGGGGGGAAAGGGAAGCACGGAAAGCATCATCAGGAATTATCTCATGAATGACTTCTACGCAGATCACGTCAGGACATACAGAAAAAGGCCCATATACTGGATGGTCACCTCAGGGGAAAGGAAGGCCTTCAGATCACTCTTTTACATCCACCGCTTCGAGCCTTCCCTTTTCGACGCGATAAGAAGAGGCCCACTGGCGGCAAGGATGGCTTTTCTTGAAATAGAGCTGGATTCACTGATGGGATCCTCAGACATATCCGCGTGTGACAGGGAGAGAACTGAAAAAAAGATCCTGGAACTGTCGGCTCAGACGGCCGAACTGGAGGATTTTTCGAAACGGCTCGAAAAGCTCTCCGGGGAAAGAGTGATCCTTGATCCCGACATGGGGATAAAGCATAACTACGGACTGCTGTCGGATATTCTGGAGAGGATATAGGTATGGCAGTAAACAGAAACGAAATGAAGGAACTGGCCGCAAGGATCCATGACAGCCTTAAGGATGCCGCGCTCCGCGCTCTGCTGTCAGAAGGATATGAAGGCGGAGAGGATCTGCAGCGGAGAGCCGAAGACGCGATCTCAAGGCAGTTTATCCTTATGGTATGCGCATCATTCATGTGCTGTTACGGAAATATCCTGCCCGAATCAGACGGATACCATTCCTGCGAGGACGCGGTACGGCTGATGCGCGGCAGGTTCCCAAGAATATTCGAAGATTTTCACGAAACCTGCGTTACCGGGATGCCGGAGGCCGGTGAGATATGGGAGAGCCTCGGGGCGCTCATGGAGGAAAACTGCGAAGAGGAGGGCCCCCAGATCATGGGGTGGCTCTACCAGTTTTTCATAAGCGGCGAACATGACAGGGCGGTGGATGCCCTGAAGCGCAAAAAGATCTCAAAGGAGGAGATACCTGCCGCGACCCAGCTGTTTACAGCGGACTGGGTGGTCAGATATCTTCTGGACAATTCCCTGGGTCTCGGTTGGATCAATTCCCATCCGGGAAGTCATTTGGAGGGCTCCCTCCAGTACCTGGTCATGGGGAGCGACGGAGAGGATAGGATGTCTCGGGATTCCTCAGGCGGGGAGTTAATGAGCGTATTCGATCCCTGCGTGGGATCGGGAAACTTTCTTATTTATGCGTTCGACCTGCTGATGGCCATTTGCCGGGAATGCGGTCTGCCCGACAGGGAAGCCGTATCGGAGATACTGTCACGGCAGCTGTTCGGGACCGACATAGACGAACGGGTAGTGGCCATGGCACGCTTCTCCCTGATGATGAAGGCCGTAAGATTCGATCCGGATCTGACGGACGATGCGGTATGCGAAAACGTGATCACCATCAGGGAGAGCGGCCACGATGTGAAGCGTCTGATCTCACTGCTCGGGGAAAAGCAGGGGGATCTTTCGGCCGCTCTTCAGGAGCTGGCGGACATATACGAAAACGCAGCTGAATACGGCAGCATCACCGTGCTTGACAGTCTCGACACTGCCGTTCTGCCCCTGCTTAGGCAGGCCGTCTCCGAAGGGGCCGCATCGGGCACTCCGGGCTCACACAGAGCCCTGGAACTGATCCGCCAGACCGAGATCCTCTCGCGGCGGTATGACGTGGTGGTCACCAATCCGCCGTATCTGAGCCGTTACGGGGAAAAGCTGAAGGAGTACGTTTCCAGACATTACCCCAGCTTCAAAAAGGATCTTTTCGGGGTGTTCATCCGTCGCTGCAGCCGAATGATGAAGGAAAACGGATACCTGGGGATGATGACCCCCATGGTATGGATGTTCATCCGCTCCTACGAGCCTCTCAGGCGCTTTATCGTCTCGGAGCTTTCGGTACAGACTCTGACCCAGATGGAGTACTCCGCCTTTGACGACGCCACCGTGCCCATCTGCGCCTTCGTGCTGAGGGGCAGCTCCGATAAAAATGAAGGCACCTATTTCCGCCTGGCTGACTTTACGGGAGGAATGCAGGTCCAGAAAGAAAAGCTTCTCGCCGCGGTGGCAGACATATCCTGCCCCTACCGCTACGTGACGAACAAAAAGGTATTCTCTCTGCTTCCGGGTACATGTTTCGCTTACTGGATCAGCCCGGGGATGCTTTCCGTCTTTGAAAAGGGGACGCCCCTCGGGGGGATGGCCTTCCCGAAACAGGGCCTTGCCACCACGGACAACGGGAAATATCTCAGGCTCTGGCACGAGGTGGACTTCTGCAGCATAGCCTTCGGCATGAAGGATACCCGGCAGGCTGCGTCCAGCGGCAGGAAATGGTTTCCTTACAACAAGGGCGGAGACTTCAGAAAGTGGTACGGCAACAACGACTACGTGGTGGACTATGAGAACGACGGGGAGAGCATCAAGGCCAGCGTGATGGAGAAGTATCCCTATCTGAAGAATTACGGCTACGTGGTAAAAAACACAGAATTCTATTTCAGGCCCTGCGCCAGCTGGTCCCTGATCTCGTCATCGGATACGGCATTCCGCTTTAAGCCGGAGGGATTCATCTTCGACGTGGCGGGCATGAGCCTTTTCTCAGATGAGCACCTGTATTTTCTGCTGGCTCTGTGCAATTCGTCGGTGGCCCGGGAGATCCTCAGGATCATCGCTCCCACCATAAATTTCCAGTGCGGGGACATAGCCAGGATACCGGTCATAATGCCGGATAAGGAAACGGAGGAACGGATCACGGCTCTGGCAGAGGAGAACATGGAACTGTGCAGGGAGGACTGGGACAGCTTCGAGACCTCCTGGGATTTCATAAAGCATCCCCTGGTATGATCAGGGTTCGGAAAGGACGGGAATACATTGAAAACGATTAGAGTTGCTGCCGCGGTGATAAGGGACGGCGGCAGGATCTTTGCGACCCAGCGGGGATACGGCGAGTTCGAAGGGGGATGGGAGTTCCTCGGAGGCAAGATAGAGCCCGGGGAATCGAGCCGAGAAGCCCTCGTCAGGGAGATAGGCGAGGAGCTGGACAGCGTCATCGAAACGGGGGAACTCATAGAGACCGTTGAATATGACTACCCGGGATTCCATCTGAGCATGGACTGCTACTGGTGCACTCTGGTCTCGGGAGAACTCAGGCTCCTGGAAGCGGAGGACGCGGGCTGGTTCTCGGCGGATGAACTGGAGAGCGTGGACTGGCTCCCGGCGGACAGGGGGCTCATAGAAAAGCTCAAGGCAGAACTTAAAAAGTGATCCCAAACGGGATCACTTTTGTACGGAAAACAATTCAGAGAACATAATCCTCAATGCGCTGCTCGTCGTCTATCCTGTAGGAAATGGTGAGGCAGTGCTTTTTTTCGGAGAGGCTCCGTACCTTTACCTTCATGTCCTTGGCGTGGTTGAGCTCGCACAGCAGCGAGAACGCCCTGTTCTGCTCATCGCTGTAGGTTGAAAAGTCATCCGAGGCGAAGAGCACGCTGCCGAAGAGGGCGTTTATCTTGGCCAGGGTGAGCTTCTGCTGCCATGAAAGGGTGGTGTTGTCCTCCCTCAGCAGGAAGACATCGGGATCGTTGAGGAACGCCCTTCTTTCCAGCTGCCGGCGGTATACGGTATTGCGCTGGGTGCGCTTGGTGGAAGGCCTCTCGTTGTGGAACGGTTTCATCTTCAGTTCCCCGTCGTATGAGAGGGTCATGTCCGGGCCTATCCTGCAGTATTCCACCCTGCCGAAGGCCGAGGCCAGGGGCACTCCGCAGGCCAGGATCTCCGCCTCGCCGCAGGCCTGTCGGAGAAAATCCATGGCTTCAGCCATTATCTCGCCCCGGGTCCTGTTTTCCCTTGGCATCATGCAGGCGCCGTACAGGAAGTCCAGCTTGAAGAGGCTTATTCCCATTGCCTTGTAATGATCGATGCAGCTTACTATATAATCCCTGAGTTCCCCGTTGTAAAAGTCCAGGGCGTATGTACCGCTCCAGTTGCCTCCGGCGAAGACCGGTTCTCCGGCATCAAGCAGGAGCCAGTCGGGATGTTCCCTGAAAAGGAGCGAATATTTCTCGCATACGAAGGGAGATATCCACAGACCGGGGGTATATCCCTCGTCGCGTATCCTGTCTATCACCGGTTCAAGTCCGTCGGGGAACTTCCTCTGGTCCACCCTGAGCCAGTCCCCGACATGTTCCTCGTAGCCGTCGTCGATCTGGAAGATGTCCGGAAGCCTTTCCAGGGCTTTCATGCCTTCCAGGTCCCTGAGAACGCTTCTGTCGGAAATGTCCTGATAACAGTTGTACCAGCTGGTATAGCCCATCTTTTCCTTTGCGGGCATGGGTACGATGCCCATGGCCGCGAACCATCCGTCAAAAACGTCGTCTTCGCCGCCCACGGCGAAGTAAAGGTCCAGGGCCGTGTATTCCTCATCCTCCTTAAGATGTCTTCCCCTGCAGCCCTTTTCGAAAATGATCTTTCCTGAAGCGGGATCAAGGGTTATCTGGGTGAATCCGGTGTCCTCCGCGGTCGAGGCAAAGAGGAAGAATATATCCTCCCTTCTCACGTAGGCATAGCTGTAGCCCCGGTAGGTTCCCTTCTTCGGCCTGCCGGTGACGAATACGTCGCTGTAGCGGGAAAACCCGTGTTTGTCCTCCAGAAACTGCGGGCAGTACTTCAGCGCGTTGTCGGAGACGCCCACGCGGCGTTCCGGACAGTATGTCCAGCTCTGGAATCCGTTGGCGAAGAGAGCGTCGGCCTTCGGTTCGAAAGAGAAGGCGAAGGACACTCTGACGGTATCGATGACGCACTCCCGGGATGCTTTCAGCTTCAGGCTGAAGCGGTTTTCGTCGTCCCGGACCGTCTCCTCAACGGGAAGTGATGTCTTTACGGTTTTTTCTGTAAGCTCCATTATGCTAAATGCTTTCCTTCTTCAGTTCGTCGATCCTTCCCATGATGGCCTTTTCATCGTAGAGCAGGAACAGGCACGCACCGATAAGGCAGGCTACCGTGGCCACCACCGCGGCGGTGCGGTAGGGTCCCTGGATCTGCTTGAGCAGCTGGGCTGAAAGCCCTTCCACTCCGGCTCCGCCGGTCTGTTCGTTCACGATGGCCACCGCGGCAGCCGTTATGGACGTATAGATGACCATTGAAAGGGCCTGTCCCAGCTTCATGGCAAAGGTACGGGCCGCGAAGAACATGCCGCTGCGGTCCTCCCCGGTCTCCAGGGTATTGAGTTCCGATACGTCCGCCACACAGGCCTGGGGAAGGATCCCCAGGATCGCCATGGGTATACCGGCGCTGACAGCCACGATGATTCCCCAGATCATTCCGGTGCCGCAGACGGAGGTGATGAGGAATACCGCAGCGTAGGTGAAGAATCCCACCACGATGATCTTTTTCTTTCCCAGCTTCGGAGCGAGCTTGTTCACCGCGGGATACAGGCACAGCGAAACCACTGTCATCAGCACGGTCAGAAGGAACGTGTTGTCGGAGGGTATCAGCATCAGACGGGTCTCAAAGTCCGCAAGGCCGGTCTGGAACAGCGTCACGGCGAAGAAGTAGATCACGTCCGCGTATACGAAGCGGCGGAACTGCTTGTTGCTGTAGGTCTTTATAAGGGACGAGAACACGGGGGACTTGACCGGTTTGGAATCTATGTAATCCCTTTCCTTTATGTACAGTGAGGGCACCAGCATGGCCACAGCCGCCAGGGCGCACATGATGCCGATGGAGAGCCTGATGGCGTTCTCCAGGCTTCCGGCGGGACCCATGAGCATCCCCGCCAGAGAGGGCACGAAAGTGGCCACCGAGAAACCGGCGATGTAGGTGAAGGATATGTAGGTGGATACATTTATCCTGTGTTCCTGGGTATCCCCCAGTTCCGCGATAAGGGCGTTGTAGGGGGTGCAGTAAATGGTCATGAACAGATAGAACAGCATCAGCAGGGCAAATATGATGGTATTGTTTGCCGCGATCGACGAAGTCTGGGGCAGTATGAACACCGCCACGGTGGTGAGGGCGAAGGGGATCGCGCTGGCCTTCATGAAGGGGATCCTTCTGCCGCCCCTGTAGTCGGCCCTGTCGGACCAGCTGGCGATGAAGGGGTCCGTCACGGCGTCGAAAAGCCTTCCCACGGCGGTGATGAGACCGAACAGGGTGACGGAGGCCAGAATCGGGCTCTGGGTGATGAAGGAGCCGAAGATGCCGTTGGTGTCTCCCGGGGTATGGACTCCGGTGTACAGGTGCACCAGCCAGGTGGATATGACGCCCGAAAGCAGGGACCATCCGAACTGTCCCACAGCGAAAATCCACAAAAGCTTGTTGGTAATGGGTTTCTTGGTGTTGCTTGTCATTTGGTTATGTCTCCTGAATTATTCTGTTTTCCCGGCTGCCTTCAGTCCGAAGGCGGCTTTAATAACGTTGTATGCCCCGTCATATATGCCGGCGGCCTTGTTGTGAACGATGTTTTCGCACATTTCCTTCAGGAACGTTTCGTCCCCGAGGAACATGTCCAGCATCTGCAGGGTATGGGGGATGTCCCGGCACTCCAGGGTGCCGTCGCCGATCTCCGCCGAATGCACGGCGCCCCACTGTTCGTGACCGCCTATGCGCTTTATGAACAGCTTCGGCACCGGATAGAAGCTCAGCTCGCTGGGCTTGGTCACCAGCACGTCGCAGCTTCTCATCAGAAGGTTCGTGGCGTACACGGCCTCGAAGATGTTCTGATGCCAGAAGGCATGGATGCCTTCGACTTCGCCGGTGAGGGCTTCCCTGGCGAAGGAGAGGGTATCTTTCCAGTCGTCGAAGTGGGACACGGACAGGGATGAGAGCTCACCGATCTCCCGGCTCAGTTCGTCCCAGACGCTGCGGTAATCTCCCACGTTCACGTACAGCGCCGCTTTTTTGTCCCTGATGGCGGGAAGCAGGTGCTTTATGATGTCCCTGAATATCTCCTTCTGGGCGCCGGCTCCTCCGATGGTAAGAAGGAACCTCATGGGCTTGCCTTCTTCCTTTCTGCGGATCCTTCTTTCGCAGTCCTCCTCCAGCTCGAAGAGCAGTTCGTGGTCCACGTAATGACCGGTGAAGATGAGGGAACCCGGATCCATGGGATTCAGGATCTCGCTGCCCCTCATGCCGTTGAGGATACGGTAGCCCTGGTAGGCGTAGTGGGTCTGCACGGTGTGCAGGGAGCCTTCCGAAAGGTGCAGGGCCATGGGCCAGTTGTCCGGGATGGCGTTCACGACGTACTTCATGCCTGCATGGACCGCCGCCTGGGCTGGCCATACGTGGGTACCTACCACGGGGATGTCCTTGGGGATCTCCGAGAATACCGGAGCCATCAGCTCCGCGTTCTTCTGGTCCGAAGCGTTGTAGCTTATCTTCCTGAAGAGCTCGTAGTTCACGGGCTCCCATACGAAGCGGTTGAAGAGTTTGCTCTTCTGGGAAATGCGGCTTCCCAGGGAATACAGATCGTTCTGGGATGCTATCACTTTCGTGCAGGTGGTCTCCGGGAATGAATTGAGATCCATCCAGTATGGACTGTAGCCCAGGGCGTGGGCCGCGGAGGCCATGGCCATGGAGATGCGGTAGTGGCCGAATCCCATGCGGATGTTTCCGACGATGACGCCCTTTTCGGTGTCAAAGGGTATATCCCCCGTTCCTTCGCAGATCCTGATGTCCCTTACACCGAGGATGTCCCCGATATATTCGTTGTCCTGCAGTTTCACGGGATGGGGCTTTCCGGAATCGTCACCGTACTTCCTGATGAACTTTTCCTTCGATTTCACTGCTCCCGCATAGTCCTTCGGGCTCATGACGTTCCCGAAGATGATCTTTGCTCTGTCCGTCATATTGTCTCCTGTCCGTCCTGTATTTTAATGTGATATTCTATCCTGTAAGTCTCTCCCTGCGGGCCTTCCAGCGTCAGGCAGGCGTCCCCCGCTTCCCCGCAGGTCCTGATATAGGTGCCCCCGGCACCTCCCCTGAGTTCGAGGATGTCCGGGCCGATTATCTCTATGGGGCCTTCGGTATAAAGGCGCACCGGGGCGTTCATGAACATCAGCTGGCTGCCGTTCCCGTCCACGGCCCTGACCCTTACCGCAGAGGCGTCGTATCCCTTTTCCTCCCGCAGATCAGTATGTTCGCACTTTATATCCAGAGTCCAGTCCCGGGCGGGGGATTTCGTCACCACCGCCGCAGTTTCGCCGTTTCTGATCCCTTCGAAGCGGTAGGTCGTGACCTGCTGTCCCCAGTCTCCTATGTAGCGGTTGTTCAGGTCCTCCGCGTCCGCATACTTCATTTTATAGAGAATCCCCGCCAGAGCAGCCCTGAGCTTTGTCTTCAGGGGAAGGGAGGTGTAGCCGTAAACGGCGGCGTAGTTGAGGATGTCCCCCACGAGCCGGGCCTTTGCCGGAGTGAATCCCTCCTGGGTCACCAGCCTTGCCCCGATAAAGTCGTCTATCAGCATCGGGGGATGGGCAAGGGACCGGAACTCGCTGTCTGCGGGCCTGAATTCCTTTATGAACACGTCGTTTTTGTACATCCTGACGCTGTCGCAGTTGGTGATGATGTAGACCCTTCCGGCGTTGCCGGTGGGATGTTCCCCTATGTCCATCTGGGAAGTCACGTGCAGCACCGTCTTGTCTTCCCCCTGGGAAGCGTAGATCCAGGCGGCGTCCTTGGGATTGCGGTACATGTCCATGACTCCGTGGTAGCATATGCGGTCGCCGGATCCGAAATCCATGTGGGTGTTGTAGTCCGCAAGGCACCACCCGAAGCTTCCCGCGATATCGTCCCGGGAACGGATATCGTTTAACACCCTCGCGTGCCTCAGGGCATGCTCCAGGCGGTGGTATTCTGCATCGAACATCTTGGTGGGAAACATGTGCCCGTTGTATTCCGTTACCATGTAGGGCTTGGAGACATCGGAGGTGACGTCCTTCTTCCTGCTGCAGCCCGGTGCTGTTCCGTCATGGATGAAATCGTTATAGGTATACACGTCCTCCAGCAGACTGCTCTTTTTAATGCAGCGGACCCCTCCGGTCTGTCTCGTGGGATCCAGGCTCCTGGCGGTCTCGTTGGTGCGCACGTACAGTTCGTCGCAGTCGGCGGACTCGTTTATCCTGACTCCCCAGAGGATGATGCTGGGATGGTTTCGGTACTGCAGGACCATGTCCCGGGTATTTCTGACCGCCTGCTCCTTCCACTCATCTCCCCCTATGTGCTGCCAGCCCGGTATCTCGGTGAACACCATCAGGCCGATCTCGTCACAGCGTCCTACAAAGGCATGGCTCTGGGGATAATGGGACGTCCTGACGGCGTTGAGGGACAGCTCGTTTTTCAGTATGTCCGCGTCCAGCTCCTGCACGGAATCGGGCATGGCGTATCCGACGTAGGGATAGCTCTGGTGCCGGTTGAGTCCCCGGATAGTGACTTTCCTCTCGTTGAGGAAGAACCCCTCCGCGGTAAAAACCGCCTTTCTGAAGCCGGTCTCCACCCGCACCTCATCCGTCATTTCCCCTCCGACGAACATCCTCACCGTTATGTCGTAGAGGCTCGGGCTGTCGATGTCCCACAGCGAAGCGTTTTCCACCAGCATCGCGATGGTGCATTCGGACCCTTCGGCGGGGGATACTTCCTTTGATACGGTGATGCCGCTTCTGAGCTCATCCTTCTTTCTTACGCAGGCTTCGATCTTCATGCCGTCGGCGGCTCGGGACAGGGAGCACCTGAGGCTCACCGCCGCCGTGCCGGTAAACTCAGCGCCGTCTCTGCGCACGGGCCCCTTCACGGAGGACTCGGCGAAGATGTCGGTTATGCGGTATTCGTCCTTTACTTCAAGATACACTCCCCGGTAGAGCCCGCCGTAGGTCATGTAGTCGATGACGAATCCGAAGGGGGGCTGATCCAGGCTTTCACGGCTGTCCACCCTGAGGGCGATGATGTTGTCCGATCCGAAAGTGAGCCCGTCGGTTATGTCCGTCGTGAAGGAAGTGTAGCCGCACCGGTGGGAAGACAGATGTGTGCCGTTGACGTAAAGCTCCGAAGCGTGGGCCGCGGCCTCAACAGTGAGCAGAAGCCTTTTTCCTTTCCAGCTTTCGGGTACAAAAAGGTGCCTTAGGTAGCATGAAACGGTCTGGTAGACGTGTTCGTCGAAATACTGGTAGGGCGTCTGTATGACCGTATGGGGAAGCCGTACATGTTCCATCCCCGTTTCGGGAGGATCGCTTCCCAGCATCTCATCCGTGCATTCGAAGGAAAAAAGCCAGTTGTCATTCAGATAGTATCTGTTGTCCATGGTTCAGCTCCTGTGGTGCGGCGAAGGCAAAAAAAGATGAACTGGCGATTCCGGATCTTTTCTGATGTCCCAGTCTTTGTGTGTCCCGCGGTCATCGCGCACCTCATCTCAGCTCATACTTATACATATAAAGTATACATCAAGGCGTCTCATTTGGCAAGGTGTGGAGGGTGCCGGAAAACACATACAGGGAGAATCGGCGGGTTATTCGGGGAGCATTGCCCAAAGTGTGATACAATAACATCAAAGACCGGCTCCCGGTCCCTCCGGCGTCCCGCGGAATGACCGGTGACCTGTCCGGAGAAAGCACACAGGGGGACACGCTCCGTTATGAGAAAAACATTCAGAACACTGATCATATGCATGATGGCGGTGATGCTTGCCTCATCGGCGGTATCCTGCGGCAAAAATGAAAAGGAGGAACAGGACATGAGTATACCCATTGAAAAAGTAAGCACCGGCAGCTTCGAGATGCGCTACTTCCGTTTCGGCAGCGGTGAAAAGGTGATGGTAATCCTTCCGGGCCTCAGCGTCCAGAGCGTGATGGCTTCCGCCGACGCGGTGGCCGAAGCCTACGGGGCTTTCGCGGAGGATTTCACCGTTTATCTCTTCGACAGAAGGGAGGACCTTCCCGACAAGTACGGTATTGAGGATATGGCAGACGATACGATAGAAGCCATGAAGGCCCTGGGCCTTGCCGACGTTTACCTGTTCGGAGCCTCCCAGGGCGGCATGATCGCTCTGACGATCGCCATAAAGGAACCTTCCCTGGTGAACCGCCTCGTCATAGGCTCGTCCTGCGCCAGTGAGGCGGACATCAAGACGGACGTGCTTAAGGAATGGGTCGGGCTGGCCCGCTCCGGCAAGAAGGAAGAGCTGTATCTGGCCTTCGGAAAGGCCCTGTATCCCGAAGAGACGTACAACGCCTACACTGAAGTGTTCAGGCAGATGGCCCAGGGCGTCACGGACGAGGATCTGAGGCGTTTCGTTATCCTGGCAGAAGGGATCGGGGGTTTCGACGTCACCGGGGCTCTGAAGGATATCGCCTGCCCCGTGCTGGCCATAGGTGCCAGTGACGACATGGTGCTGGGGGCCGAAGGCACCCTGCGCATAGCGGAATACCTGAAGGACAGGGAGGACTTTTCCCTGTACATGTACGACGGCTACGGCCACGCCTGCTTCGATACCGCTCCCGACTACAAGGACAGGCTCATGGAATTCTTTGTGAAAAAGTTCGACTGAAAAAAAGAAAGGGGTTGTCTCAAAATGACTTTTCAGGCATTTATGGGACGACCCCTGTTTTTATCCCCGTTTCAAATCAAATCGGCTACTTATGAGCCAAAAAACAGACATACCTTAACAGGAGGCCGACCTTCCGGGACCTCCGAGGT
>JAGACT010000080.1 GCA_017613995.1 Eubacteriaceae bacterium | reverse complement strand
GGAGCCATCTGGGGCACCTTCCCGGGACTCTTCAAGGCCCTGTTCAACGTGAACGAGGTCATCACCTCCATCATGTTCAACTGGATGGGACTGTTCCTGGTGAACCTGTCCATGTCCAACATCCCAGAGATACTGGCTGACTACTACGGAGCCAGCGTGGCCAACAGAACAGCCAACCTGCAGGCGGCCAATCCTTCCGCCATCATCCCGGCGGCGGGGTTGGACAGGCTCTTCGGCTCCCCCTATATGAACATAAGCTTCGTGATAGTGGTGGCGGTGGCGGTCGTCGTGTACATCGTCATAGAGAAGACCACCTTCGGCTACGAGCTGAAGGCCTGCGGCTTCAACAAGAAGGCGGGCATGTACGCCGGCATCAACGCCAACCGCAACATCGTTCTTTCCATGGTGATCGCCGGAAGCATCTCCGGTCTTGCCGGAGGCATCTACTACCTGGCGGGCACGGCGTCCTACACCATCGAAAAGGTCCTTCTGAACATGGGATTCAACGGTATCCCGGTGGCCCTGCTGGCCAACTCCCATCCCATAGGGACCATACTTACAGGCATATTCATCTCCTACATCCAGGTGGGCGGCGAAGCCCTGCAGCCTGAATACGCAAAGGAGATCATCGATATCATAATAGCTACCATCATCTACCTCAGCGCCCTGTCGCTGATCATGAAGAACATGATCGCCCAGAAGCTCCTCAACAAAAATCATGAGGAGAAGGTAGTTGACCAACGCTACGGTACCGAGTTATCCGGAAAGGAGGACGACGATGAAAATATTGGCTGACATCCTCAGCGCGACGGTAATGTTCGCGGTGCCCCTTCTCATGGTGGCGCTGGGCGGAATGTTCTCCGAACGCAGCGGCGTCATAAACCTGGCCCTGGACGGCGTCATGATAATTGGCGCCCTGGTGAGCTGCCTCACACTGAGAGCCTTCAACCTCTCGGGATGGGGTCCCGCCCACCCGCAGCTGGCCATGTTCCTGGCGATACTGATCGCCGCCTTCAGCGGCATGGTGTTCTCGAACCTGCTGGGCATAGCCGCCATAAACTTCAAGGGAAACCAGACCATCACGGGCACGGCCCTGAACATGTTTGCCCCCGCCTTCTCGATAGTGCTCTCCTGGGCCATCCAGGGACAGGGACAGACCACCATCACGCTGCCCACGTGGCTTCGAATGACCCAGGCCACCTTCGGCCTCACCCCCAGTGAGAACCCCGGCTTCTGGGAGACCTTCATCTTCAAGAGCCTGTACATGACCACCATTGTATGCGTGATCCTGCTTCTGCTGTCGATCTTCGTTCTGTACCGCACCCGTCTGGGCCTGAGGCTCCGTGCCTGCGGCGAGCATCCCCAGGCAGCCGATTCCGTGGGAATCAACGTGTACAAGATGAGAGCCATCGGAGTCAACATCTCCGGCTTCCTCGGAGGCATCGGAGGCCTGGCCTATACCATAGCCGCCGGCAGCGGCTTCCAGTCCACCGTGGCGGGCTACGGATTTTTGGCCCTGGCCGTCATGATCTTCGGAAACTGGAACCCGGTGAGGATCCTGGGCGCGAGCCTGTTCTTCGCCCTGTTCAAGGTGGTGGGAGCCTACAGCGGAAGCATACCCTTTTTGCCCACCTTCTCCGGCATCAAGAATTCCCAGTACATCTATCAGTGCATACCCTACGCGGTTACCATGATCGTGCTAATCTTCACCAGCAAGCGCTCCAAGGCGCCTTTGGCGGAGGGCATCCCCTACGACAAGGGACAGAGATAGGAGAAACTTCGGACCTTCCTTCGGGAAGGTCATTTTTTATATAGCCCTAGACCCGGTTAATGGTTTATTATATTAAGATTTTCATTGACATTACTTTATTAAATGAGTATAATTAATACAATTCATAGTTGACGGGCATATAAAATCAGCCCGCCGGTCTCATAAAGGAGGAATCATCAATGGAAAAGAAAAAAAGCGCCAGCGCTGCCATAATCGGCGCAGCGTTCCTGATGGCCACCAGCGCCATTGGTCCCGGCTTTCTTACACAGACAGCCACCTTCACGGGATCTTTAGGTTCCAGCTTCGGCTTCGTTATACTCATCTCGCTGATCATGTCCGCCATAGCCCAGCTGAACATCTGGAGAGTACTGTGCGTATCCGGCAAGAGAGGTCAGGATGTTGCCAATGACCTGCTCAAGGGCCTCGGATACTTCCTGGCAGCCCTCATCGCACTGGGCGGCCTCGCTTTCAATATCGGCAACGTGGGCGGAGGAGCCCTGGGCTTCAACGCTCTGGCAGGCATCCCCTCCACAGTGGGATGCGCGATCTCCGGCCTTCTGGCCATCGTCATCTTCCTTTCGAAGAAGGCAAAGAGCATCGTGGACCAGGTGGTCAAGTACCTGGGCGCCATCATGATAGTAGTCATCCTCATCGTCATGATCATGACCAAGCCTCCCGTGGGAGACGCCGTCGTCAACACCTTCGTTCCCTCCGCTGAGATGGGAAGCCTGTTCCCGGCGATCCTTACCCTGCTGGGCGGTACCGTGGGCGGATACATCACCTTCGCGGGAGCCCACAGACTTATCGACGCCGGAGTCACCGGCAAGGACAAGCTGGGTGAAGTCAACCGCAGCTCCGTCATGGGCATCATCGTAGCGGCAGTGGTCAGAGTCCTTCTGTTCCTGGCAGTTCTGGGCGTCGTCACCGGTCTTCCCGGCATCAACCTCTCGACACCGTCCGCCAACGCGGGCATAGTCAGCGAGGCCATGAGCACCGGCTACACCGGAATAAGCAACCCCGCGGCCTACGCCTTCCTGGTGGGCGCCGGCAACATTGCCTACAAGTTCGCCGGACTGGTGATCCTGTGCGCCGCCATCACTTCCATCATCGGCGCGGCATATACGTCCGTATCCTTCCTTAAGACGTTCCATCCTTCCATCGAGAAGAACGAGAACTACTGGATCATCGGATTTATCGCCGTATCCACGCTGATCATGGCCATCCTCGGAGGAGCCGCGAAGCTGCTGGTACTGGCGGGAGCCGTCAACGGACTTATCCTTCCCATCTCCCTGGGCGTCTGCCTCGTGGCGGCGAAGAACAAGAGGATCATGGGCGAGGATTACAAGCATCCCACATGGCTGTGGATCCTCGGCATCATCGTGGTGCTGGTGGCAGCCTATGTCGGAATCACATCCCTGGGCAACCTCAGGAACCTTATAGGTTAATAATACAGTTTCCGAAAGACGCGTTGCCCATGGGTGCAGCGCGTCTGTTTTTCTGAGCGCCCTCCCGCGGGCCGTCGGCGGGAGAGATATCATAAGACGGCGGAATGGAGGATAAAATGCAGGATATCCGTATCCTTACAGAGGGCGATTCCTCCCTGCTGATAGTATTCGGCAATGAAGTCAGCCCCGAGATAAACAAAAAGATAAGCGCGGTGGTATCCCTCTTCCGCTCCCAGCAGATAAAGGGAGTGGTGGACCTGATACCTTCATACTGCGCACTGCTGATCAACTACAATCCCGCGGTCACCACCTTCTCCGAGATAAAGAAGAGGGCGGAACAGATCCTGAGCATGGACGTCAAGACATCTGACGAGAAGAAGGTCATAGTAGAGATCCCCGTATGCTACGGCGGGGAATACGGCCCCGACATCCAGAATATCGCCGACAACGCGGGCATGAGCGTGCAGGAGGTCATAGACCTGCACTCCTCCAGGGACTACCTCATC
>JAGACT010000079.1 GCA_017613995.1 Eubacteriaceae bacterium | reverse complement strand
TCGATGATGTCTCCCACGTTGTACTGATTGTCCATCAGGATGAAGAAGCCGGTCACCACGTCGGTTATGAGGCTCTCGGCGCCGAAACCGATGATCAGGGCTATGATCCCGATGCCGGCCAGGATGGTGGGCATGTCCACCATAAGGAAGGACATGGTCCCGATGATTATGATAAGTATGGCGGCGTAGCGCACCAGGTTCGCGGTAAGGGTAACCACCGTCCTTGCCCTGTGGTTCTCGGGACGGACCAGGTCGAGGACAAGAAGTATCAGCTGCTCTATTGCGATGGCGCATGCGGCCAGAAGCAATATGCGGGAGATATTCGCCCAGCTGAGGTCCACCCGGGTGATCAGCTCGGCGGAGAAGTTGCCCGTAAAGTACAGCACAGCAGCGATGGCGGCAAAAATTACAAGTTTGATGATGGTGCTTTTACGTTTCAATTCTTTGATTCCTTTCAGATGTGATCTATATGGAAAGTATATACTCGAACGGGTAAGATTTCAAGTACGCGGACGGACTCCCGGAATGAAATACGGGTGGATTTTTGAGCCTTTTCGATGTAGTATTTATGTGTATCCCCGGACCCGGTTTCGGGGAGGAAGGAGGAAATATAATGGATATCGACCTCAGAGGATACAGTGTTTTCCTGACGGGGGGCTCCAGCGGCCTGGGCTACGAGATGGCAAAGGCGCTGCTTCGCAGAGGCGCCTCCGTGGTGATCAGCGCCAGGGGGAAACAGAGACTTGAAAACGCGTATGAAACGCTCGGGGCATACGGAGACGTATACTCCATACAGATGGACGTCAGGGACGAAGCCTCCGTCAGGACCGCGGCGGAATGGTTCGCAAAGAACTTCGGAAAGCTGGACATGCTCGTAAACAACGCGGGCATAGGCGGAAACGAACCCGGGCTGGAGGGCCTCCCCGCGGGGCACAGCTTTTACGACATACCGGTGGCTTCCGTAAGAAACGTCATCGAGACCAACCTGGTCGGATACTTCACGGTCACGAAATACTTCGTTCCCTTCATGCTCGAGGGGGGCGGCAGCATTGTGTACGTCACCACCAGCGACGCCACCATGGTAAGAAAGGGGCAGATCCCATACGGCCCCTCCAAGGCGGGAGCCGAAGCCATGTGCACCATCATGTCCCAAGAGCTTTCCGACTCCGGCATCGCCGTCAACCTGCTGTGCCCGGGAGGCTTCACGGATACAGCCATGGCCCCGAAGGGCCTTCTGGAGTCCCATCTCAGAAACGGAAGGACCGTCCTTGCCCCCGACGTGATGAACGAAGCCATACTTTTCCTGGCGTCGGAGGCCTCAGCGGGCATCACCGGGGAGAAGCTCGTGGGAAAGGATTTCCGGCAGTGGCTCACTGAAAAGGGAATCGAATTCACCGCGGACTGAGAAACAGGATCATAAAAATACATCCGCTCCCGGGGAGCGGATGTATTGTTTTTGCCGGATGATTCGGGACTATGCCTGAGCGTCTTCCCTGTCCTTTTTCCATACGCGGTAGATGGTGAACAGCAGGGGGATGACCACTATGTAAAGGGCGGCCTGTCCCATCAGGACGTAGCCCTTCTGGACGATCTTCATCAGGCCGATGCGGCTCAGAAGCAGCGCGGCGAACAGATATACCGTGGAGATGATGAGGATCTTCCTTCTGCGGTCGATCTTTTCGGTCTTCCAAACCGCCGCCCAGCGGTTGGACATGTTGTAGGTGAAGGTGGGTGCGGTGGATACCACCGAGAAGATGACCACCACCCAGTAGATGACGGTCAGCACCTTCGGAAGGTACCTGGTGCAGATATCCAGGATCGGGGCGTCTCCCATGATCTCGGGCATGTAGGGCAGTACGATGAGTCCCGTCATGCCAAAGAGGAAGGTCACCAGGATGCCGATGGTGATGCCGGAACCGATGGCGTCCTTCTTCGTGGTGACGTCATCCGCGTAGTTGCAAAGGGATGAGCCCCAGCTGGAGGTGGCCCAGCAGTATGAAAGGAACATGGCGAAATGGGCCTTCACCGTGGTGCCGGTCCAGTCGGCTCCTATGTTGAAGTTTCCGATCCTCTCGGAAAGCACGTCCCCCCTGTCCATGATGACCGCCGCGAGGATCGCGGTGATGCATACCAGAAGGCTTATGGTCATTACGGAGTTGAACTTTCTGAGGAAGGCAGCTCCGTTCATGGTCAGAAAGCTGAAGAGGACGGCTCCCGCCACGCAGGCCGCCAGGTTCGGGATCCCGAAAAGTGTGTTCATCAGGGTGCCGAAGAGGGCTATGGTGGCGGCAACGGTTATGAGGCCGCTGCACAGGGAGTAGACGTCGTATACCGTGGACACGGCCACCTTCAGGCCTTTGCTGGCCTCGGGGCGGTTGAGGTTCCACAGCGTCAGATAATACTCGTTGTAGTTTTTGATCTTGAAGGCCCTGACGTAGTTGAGGCCTATCGCGCAGAAGAAGGCCATGAAGGCGCAGAACATCAGGAGCCATACCAGCATCCATCCGCCGCCCTTAGTGACTATGTATCCCGCGGCGTAGGCTCCGGAGGCCATGTTGGCGCCGCAGTAGGTACCGAAGATCAGTGCTCCCAGCTCGAACCAGATCTTAAAGGAGCTTTTTTTATTGCTGTTTTCCATTATGCTTTACCCCCGTCCGTAATTCAGTGAGATGCAGCGTACTTTTTGCAGGCTTCCCTTACCCAGTCGAGGCGCTCGTCGTCGATATCGGTGGGAACGGTGCAGTCGGCTCCGATCATGACGCCCACCTGTCCGGCTTCGTCCAGGATGCCGTAGGTGAACCGCTCTATCTCCTCGCGGGTGCCGGTGTAGATGACCGTGGCCTGCTCGAATCCGCCGAATACGGCTTTGCCGCCGAACATCTTCTTGCCTTCGCTGAGGGAGACTCCCTCCGCGTGGACGGCCCAGTTGATGCCGGGAGCTTCGTAGTCTCTGAACAGCTGCAGGTTGTTGGCCTTGCCGGCGTAGCCGCAGATGTGCAGCAGGTTGATGTCGCTTAATGTATTGGCGTGGGCAATAACGTCCTGTTCCACCGGGCTCACGTACTTTGCGTACAGCTCGTCGGGAATGAAGTGGGACTGGTTGTTGACGCTGAAGTAGACTCCGTCCGCCCCGCATTCCCTTATGAGGACTTCGTCGAGCTCCTTTATACTCTCGCCGATGATCCTGAGGCCCTCAACGAAGGAGTCCGGATCATCTTCCAGCAGCACCAGGGTCCTGGGCTTTCCGTCGGTGCCCATGGCCTCTCCGAGGCCCATACGCAGTATCATTATGGGCGAGAAGCCGGTGACGTACTTGGGAGCTTCGGAATCGGCGTAGATCTCCAGTACCCTCTCGGTCAGCTCCTTCGATTTCTCGAAGAAGGCGGAACCCTTTTGGGGAGGGTCGATCTTTCTGAGATCCGCGGCACTTTTCACGAAGCTCATGTCCACGGGCATGATCATCAGGGAATCGTTCATGACCTTGATCACGTCGGGATCGAACTTGGCTCTCGCAATGCGGTGTCCTTCTATGTTCTTTTCGAATGCCGCTTCGTCCACCATGCCCCTGAACCATTCGTTCTCGGATATGAAGTGATGGAAGAACGCGACGGGAACGTAGTCTACCGGCCTGTTCGCCAGTACGCTGAGGAATCTTTCTTTCTTGTTCATATGTGGCTTTCCCTTTCAGAAAACTGTTTCGTGCGGCGCTGTCCGCATGTTCGCTTTGTGAATAATCATACCATGTTTTACAGGGTAATTGGAATAATCATACTATGTTTTACAGGATAAATATCAGAAAAAGCCGTGCCGAAAACGGAACCCCCCGATGCGCAAAAGGCTCCCGGCCCGTTTCCTGGGGGTGGAAGCGGGCCGGGAGCAGGGGAAAACGGGACATGCGGCAATGATGCGGCATCAGTCGATCCGCATCATCCTGTAGCCCACTCCGATATGTGTGGCGATGAAGCGTGGGGACCCGTCGGTCTCGCCGAGCTTTTTTCTGAGGGACGCCATGAAGACCCTGAGGGTCCCCAGATCGCTCTCCCAGGCGCTGCCCCAGACGTTTTCGATGATGTACCTGTGAGTCAGCACCTTTCCGGTGTTTCGGGCCAGCAGGCTCAGTAGCCTGTATTCCAGGGAGGTGAGGTGCATCTCCTCCCCTGCAAGGGTCGCGCAGCCCGAGGAATAGTCTATCCTCAGGGGGCCGTTTTCGTAAACGGAATCGGAGGAAGCCGCGCTTCTGAGGTGTGCCAGCCTCCTTAACGTCGAACGGATCCTGGCCATCAGCTCGTCCACCGAAAAGGGCTTAGTGAGATAATCGTCCGCACCCCTGTCCAGGGCTTCTATCTTGTCCGAATCGTCCGTCCTGGCGCTGATAACTATTATGGGAGTCTCCGTCCACCCCCTTACGCGTTCTATCACCTCGATGCCGTCGATGTCGGGAAGCCCCAGGTCCAGAAGGATTATGTCCGGGGAATGGGAAGCGGCAGCTGTCACGGCCTCGCTGCCGTTGTAGACCGTGATCACACGGTATCCCGCCGCCTTCAGGGCGGTGTTTATCAGGTTGCTGACCGCCCTGTCGTCCTCGGCCACAAGTATCTTGATATCACTGTTCATTGTCTATGTCCTCCAGCGGCAGTGTGAAAGTAAGGATCGTTCCGCAAGGATGGTTGTCCTCCGCCCTGATGGTGCCTCCGTGGGCCTCGACTATGCATCTGGCCAGGTAGAGCCCCAGGCCGAGGCTGCGCCTCGTGTCGGTCTTACCCTCCTCCATGCGGTAGAAACGATCGAAGATCTTTTCCTTTTCCTCATCGGGAATTCCCGGCCCCTCGTCGGCGATGCTGACGACGGCTTCACCGCTAATGATCCTGGCGGTAAGCGTCACGGGACTTCCCACGGGAGAATACTTGAAGGCGTTGTCCACCAGGTTTATCAGCACCTGCACTATAAGCTTCGGATCCGCCTTCACTATGATAAGATCGTCCGGTATGTCGACCGTGATCCCTCTCCCGGTAGTGTCCCTGATGTGGCTCAGGGCTTCTTCTATGATGTCCCCGAGGCTCTCCGCAGTGCGGTCAAGGCTCATCCTGCCTTCCTCGATCCTGGTGGCGTACAGAAGGTTCTCCACCATGTTGACGAGCCAACCGGCGTCCTCCTGGATGTCCCGGTAGATCGACTGCTTCGTTTCCTCGTCGAAGACGGCGGAGTTTCTGATAAGGTTGCCCGCGTTGCCTGAAATGACGGTAAGAGGTGTCCTCAGATCGTGGGATATGGCCCTGAGTATGTTTGCCCTGAGCTGTTCTCCCCGGGCCAGCACCGCCGTTTCCTCCTTTTCGCGGAGGTTCTTTTCGTTCTCCAGGGCAAGGGCGGCTTCTCCCAGCATTGACAGGAGGATACTGTTCTCCGCAGCCTCGATGGGGCCGTCCGTTATGTCGATTCCCACGGCGGCGTATACGGTCATGCTGGCGGAAACCGGATAGAACACGTCCTTCGCTCCCGGATGGATGTCGGTGCCCCTGCCGGCGGTCCTGCCGTTTTCCAGGACCCATGCCGCGCACTGACGATGCTCGTCATCCACCTCGGCGGCCGTGTCGGCCCCGTCGGGGGCAAAGGCCTGCACTGAACCGGACGAACCGGTGATGACCGTGCGCCTCCTCAGAAGCCTGGCTATCTGGGATCCGGCGGCACGGAGGATATCCTCCGCATCCCCGGCCTTCGACATCATGCGGTCCGCGTCGAAAAGCACCTTCGTGCGGTAGGCGTTCTTTGCCGCCTCCCCCGCCTGGGCCTTGTAGCGGGCCGCCAGGGTGCCGGTGATGTAGGCCGTGAGAAACATCACTATGAAGGTCACGGGATAGCCCGTATCATAGGCTGCCAGGGAATATCTTGGCTCGGTAAACAGGTAATTGTATATGAAAACGCTGCTCACTGAGGATACGAGGCTGTAGATCCTGTGGGATGTCGCTATGCTTGTGAGCAGCGTACCCAGGATGTAGACCATTATGATGTTGGAGTCGCTGAAGTGTATGTTGTAGAACAGTATGCTCAGGGCCGTGGCCCCGGCCAGGATGAACAGGCTGGCCGCCGAGTTTATCGCGACGCGTTTCAGTCCTTCGGGCACGGGCACGGAGCTCTTCCTGTTTTCCCGGTATCCCGCCGATGGTATGCTGTCGGGGATTATGTGGATATCCACGTTGGAGGCGTAGTCCAGAAGCTTGTCAGTCAGGGACGGGCCGTTCCAGAAATGCTTTCTGGCAGTGCTTCTGCCCACCACTATCCTGGTGACTCCGCTCAGGGCCGAGTACTCCGCTATCTGATACGCCACGTCGTCCCCGTACACTGTTTCCGGGTAAGCCCCGAGGCTGACGGCCAGGGCCTTGTTTTCCTCAAGCCTCTGCCGGTCGCCTTCGGACATGTTCCTGAGCTGCGGAGTTTCCACGAAAAGCGCGGTAAAGTGCCCCCCGAAGGCTCTCGCCATCCTGGCGGCACTGCGTATGATTCTGGCGTTCGAAGGCGATGATGACAGGCATACCAGCACATGCTCCTCGGAATCCTGCCGGGACACGTCCGGAAAGTTCTCCCGGACTGTCCGGGAGCGGGATGTACGTTCATCCGCCATTGCCCTGAGTGCCGAGACCGTTTCCGCCTCAAAACGGCTGTCTGCGGGATCCGTAATGTCCACCTGATCAGCTCTGTCGAAAAAATAACCCGGGACTGTCCCTGCGCAGCTCTCTCCGGTGACGGAAGATACGGCGGAGGCCATGTCGTCGATCTCGCCGAGATCCAGACTGCAGAAAACGTCCTTTCCGTATCCAAGCAGCGTTTCGATGTCCTCCCGGAGTCTTTCGCCGGGGTTCCCGGCGCCGCAGATCATTACAACGTCCGCGCCGGACGCGGCCAGGGCCTCAGTGTCCATGCGGCCGTTTTTTTTCCGAACGATCCCGATATCCTCTCCGGGGCATGTAAAATCATCGGATGCATATCCGATGATCACATTTATTCCCTCTTTTTTCATTTCGGACGCGCATTCGAGCATCGCGTCCGCAGCATCTTCTTCACCGGTATAACCGAGAAAAATCCTCAGTCTGCCCAATTGTTATACCTCCCGGCATACTGTCCGGGAACTATGTCTCCCGGGCGGTTCATCTACGGGCGTTGAACCAATCGCCTTTCGATACTATTGTACCATGAAGCAGGCATTTTAGGCCTATTTTGGGGTCATCAGCCTTATCATCCCCGCTTTCTTCCCGCTTGCTCCCGCTCTTTTCATCGGGGGACAGTCTTGAGGACAGCCACCGGATCAGGATATATAAAAGCGCAGCCTCAGCGCACATAGTCAGTATAAGAACCAGATCTTCCATTTCGTATCCTCCGTATGATCAGAATCTGAAGCATCTCTGCACGTCGCCGAGGTTTCCCGCCACCAGCACCGTATCCCCTTCGCCGAATACCCTGCCGGGGCCCACGTCCATATCCATATGTCCTTCATGCCCGATGCCTATGACATTTATTCCGTAGCGCTTCCTGACGTCCAGGTCCACCACGTTTCTGCCGACCCACTCCTCGGGCACCGCGACCTCGAAAAGGGAGCATCCGCTGCCGATCTCGAAAAAGTCCAGGACCCTTTCCGAACAGCTTCTGACCGCCGTCCATGCGCCCAGCTGTTTTTCCGGAAAGACCACCTCATCCGCTCCGTTTCGAAGAAGGAACTTTTCCTGTACGTCGCTGCAGGCCCGGGCTATGACTTTCTTCGCCCCGTACTCCTTGAGGAGGCACGCCGTCTCCAGGGAGCTCTGAAAGTCATCTCCGATGGCAAGGATACAGGCGTCATAGGCGGACACTCCCAGGGAGGCTATGAATGCTTCGTTGGTGCTGTCCCCTATCTGGGCTTTCGTGACCAGCCCCAGACAGTTGCTGATGCGGCTCTCGTCCATGTCCACCGCCATCACCTGCACGTTCATTTCGTTCAGTTTTTTCGCGACGCTCATTCCGAAACGTCCCATTCCTATAAGCAGTACAGATCTCATTAAAGATCCTCCTAACCAACGTTTATATTCTCCAGAGGGAGCTTCGCCACATACTGTCCGCTGCCCGTCAGGGCGCTGAACATCAGCGTGAGTCCTCCCGCCCGGCCGGCGAACATGAGCACTATCAGAAGGGCACGGGAAACCTGCGACAGCGACGGGGTGATTCCCATGGTCAGACCAACAGTACCGAGGGCCGACGCGGCCTCGAAAAGGCAGGACAGAAGCGGAAGCGCTTCGATGCGGCTTATAATCGTCCCCACCGCCAGGAAAGAACTCAGATACATGATAAGGATCGCCATGGCGCTCCTTACGGTACTGTCCGCCACCCTCCTTCCCAGCATCTGGGCGGAATCCTTTTTGCGGAACACCGACAGCATGCAGGCAAACACCACCGCCAGGGTGGTGACCTTCATTCCTCCCGCAGTTGAGCCCGGTGCTCCTCCTATAAGCATCAGCACGATAGTCAGCAGCGTTCCTCCTGCGGAAAGAACGTTCTGGTCCACCGTGAAGAATCCCGCGGTTCTGGGGGTAACGCTCTGGAAAAGCGAGGCCCATATCCTTTCGGGAAGGGGAAGAGAACCAAATTCCAGGAAAAAAAACATTACCGAAGACAGCGCGATCAGCACCGCGGTTACAAGAAGGACCGCTTTCGTCTGAAGGCGGTAGCGCCTTACCTTTATGCCGTTTTTGCCGATATCGTCCCAGCATACGAATCCGATGCCACCGCAGACTATCAGAATCATTATGACCGAGTTGACCAGAGGGGACGATACGTAGGAGCTCAGTGACGCCTGGCCTTCGGCTTCCATCAGGTCGAATCCCGCGTTGCAGAACGCACTGACGGAGTGGAACACGGAATACCATATGCCTCTGACGCCGTAATCCCTGCAGAAAACGCACATGAGTAGCAGCGCTCCGACGGTCTCCAGTATGAGACTGTTGCGGATGACTCCCACGGCGGTCCTTACGGTATCGCCTATGGAATCGCAGCTTATGGCCTCCTGCATGATGCTTCTCTGCTTAAGGCTGACATTGCCTTTGAAAACGACTGTGGCGGTCACTATCACGGTTATGACTCCCATGCCGCCGGTCTGAATAAGGAAAAGGATCACTGCCTGACCGAACCCCGACCAGGCAGTGCCGGTATCCACTACTGTAAGTCCCGTAACACAAACGGCTGAAACTGCGGTGAAAAGCGCATCAGAAAAAGAAGCGCCCTTTCCCGACGAGGCTGAAACGGGAAGGCACAACAACAACGTACCGATCAGTATGAGAAGAGCGAAGCCCAGCACTATCGCCCTTGATGTCGTGATCTTTCTGTTGAGTGCTGCCATAGCATCCACCTGTCCTTTTACTTTATGATTAAACCACAAAATGTATAAGCGGAGGATTAGCATTTCCCGGGCGGCATTAATATCGCGTTAAGATATGCCTGTGACGGAGCTGTCCGCAGGACATGACGCAAAAAAAAACTCAGGGCATAAAAAAAAACGGCTGGCGCAGCAGCCGTTTTCATGCTCCGGGTCCGCTCCCGGGAACTTTCTCAGACCTTGTGCCATACGACGTAGGGATAGATATCCTTATACATTCTGAAGGTATAGGGATCAACCTCCACGTCTGTCACGTTCTCTCCGTCATGGAAGTACCCGTAGGAATCCACGAACTCGATCTCCGAATCGCAGTCCGGGTCCCCCGTGGGCTTCATCAGTTCCTCGAACTCCTCCACCGTAAAGACGTCTCCTCCCTTGAAGTCATCCCATACTTCGTTCTGAACTTCCTTAAGACTCTTCATGCGTATCCTCCTGGTTTGCAGTGTATTATGACCGGATCGCCGATATCTGCCCGTCCGCTCTTCGTCTTACCTGCAGACAGATTATACCACATTAACTCTCAGCGGGGGAGAAAATATCGCATCCGCGGCAGCCGGAAACGATAAAGGAGCCGGACTCATGCTGTGACCGGGGCACAGGGCCTTTGCCGCCTTCATGAACTCTTCCTGCCGAAAGAGGCAAGCAGCGCCAGGGCGATGACCCAGGCACAGAGGATCGTTATCATGCCCGTTTCGCTGACGAAGTACATCCTGTCGGCTCCCCGGGTAATAATATCGAAGATCGACTGGTCGTAGTTGTTGTGGGCGGCGTGAAGAAACGCCGCGGGCCAGACGCTGCCGCTTCTGTAGGTCAGTATGCCCGCTATGATGCCTATGGGCACGATGCAGAGGATAAAGGCGGGGATACGGTACCAGAGAGCCGCTTCGGCCATGTAGCCTCCCCAGATCAGAAGAGGCAGGTGCCAGAGCGCCCAGATCAGCCCCGTCAGAAACAGGGTCTTTTTCTCCCCGAACCTCTCCGTCAGGGCCGGCAGCATGAATCCCCTCCAGCCGATCTCCTCCCCCGCCGCGGATACCAGGGATATGACATTGCCGATAAGCATCACCGGCAGCAGATCCGAGAGCACCAGTGTGAACTTCACACCGTTATAGGCGAAGTTTTCGGGATTGATCCTCCAGTAGACCATGTAGGGTATGAGAAGGTATACCAGCGGGATAAGCATCCCCGCCAGGATATATCCCAGGGGGCACTTCCTCAGCCCCAGGAGCCGCAGAGTCTCCTTCGCCGTGAGCTTCTCCTGCCTCCCGCGGGAGGATGCTATGAGGGCGGCAAGGGCGCTCAGGGCAGGGATCCACATCAGCACAAGCACGCTCCAGCCGGGACCGCCCAGGCAGTAGACAACCTCCGCCGCCAGTGAGAGGCTTATCACCAGGGCGAAGAACACCTTCAGCGAGAGACCAGAGTATTCGTAAGAGTCGTTTTTCATCGTCTTTTCCTTTTCTGCCTTTTTTTTATCAGTTTTCGGTATAGCTGTATCCCCTGAGCTTTCTTCCCGAAGCCAGGCACAGCGCGACACCTGCCGCCCCCAGGATGAACATCATCAGGGCCGCTCCCGAGCCCTTCCCGGCGCCGAAAAGCCTCACCATGAGTCCATCCTGAGACAGGGTGCTCATCAGCGGCTCGCAGATACTGTCCACCATGAAGCCTCCGAAGGCCAGCCCCAGGGGTATCGTGAAGAACTGGAAGGTATTGCGGCATGCGAACACCCTGCCCTGCAGCTCCACCGGTATGGTGTTTCGCAGTATGACGTTCATGCTGGCGTTCATGACCGGCACCAGTATCCATCCCAGCACCTGGGCGGCGCACCATACCGGAGTGCTGCGGGAGAAGGCCAGCAGGAAGTTCTCGGTGCCCAGGGAAAAGAGCATGGTCAGATAGACCACCCTTACCCGGTCCCGGGGCTTTCCCATGGCCGTGGCGGCCAGGCTTCCCATAACCATGGCGATGCCGGAGCAGGAGCTGACTATCCCCAGCGCGGAGGTGCCCCTGACGGGTATCACCAGGGCCGGCAGCACCGCATCGAAGGCCGAGGCCACGAAATTCACCCCCGCCATGAAAAGGATCAGGTGCAGTATGAGGGGAGTGTCCCTGAGGAACGCCAGGCCCTCCCGGGCCATCTTCAGCATGCCCGCCTCCCGCGTCTCCTCCCGGGGCATCTCGGGTATCCGGACCCACAGGAGAAGGGATACGAAGGCCGCCGCAAAGGAAGCCAGGTCCACGGCGATGACGGCCCCAAGACCTGCGAGGCCGTACAGAGCGGATGCCAGGATCGGGTTTCCTATGGAGATGGCGGAACGGGACAGGGCCATGAGGCCGCTGGTGCGGTGGTAATGCTCCTTCGGGATCACCAGGGTATAGGCCACCTCGGAGGCGGGCTGCTGCACGGTGTTCATCAGCCCCGACAGGGCGTTTATGGCGTACAGGTGCCATATCGAAAGGCCGCCGGTGCGGTACAGGATATATATGGCCACGGTGGAGGCGGCAGCCAGAGCGTCGCAGAAGAGCATGGTCCTTTTCTTGTTCAGACGGTCCGTCAGGGCCCCCGCGAAGATGCTCATGATCACGTAGGGCGAATAGGTGCAGATCGTCAGGGCCGCGGTGCTCAGGGCGGAACCCGTCTTCTCATACAGCCACAGCGTCAGGGCGAAGGCCGTCATGGCGCTGCCCAGCTGCGAAAGGCTCTGGGTGGACCACAGCACGTAAAAGTCTTTCAGTTCGTTGTTTTTATGATTCATTTTTCTTTGCTCCCTGTATGTAATCGATTGTCATGTCACGGTCTTAAGAAGCAAAGCCTGAGGAAGAATATCCTCCATACAGATTCCTCAGGCTCTGCATGGAGCAAAAACAATGCACAGTATCATGCCGGTTTCCTTTCAGTTCGTTTTCTTAGATCTTATCGGCGGGATGCCCCGTCAGTTCCCGGAAGGCGGCGTCACGGTCGTAATCCCCCCGGGCAAGCCCCGGGATATCCCGGAAGGCCCGGCACAGGGCCAGGCTGATCTCGGCGCCCACGTCGAGCATCTCCTCCAGGCTCAGGGTGCATTCCCCGGTGACTATCATGGTGGCGTAGCTGAAGGCCGCGAGCCAGATGTCGCGGATAAAGCAGTCCGCCGTATATTCGTCCATGCCGTAGACGCTCATCACGGAATCCCTGATGAGATCCTGGGAGAACTTCAGATTCTCCGCGGCCCCGCCGGATATGTCCCCGGGTGGCGTGAGGAAGAGCATCCTGTAAAGGTGGGGCTCCTCCATCGCGAAGGTCAGGTACTGCCTCCAGATCCCCCGGAAGGGAGTCTTCTCCGTCAGTCCCCGCTCGATGTACCCGCGGTAGTGGGAACGGGCCATGCCGTATACGTCGCTTCGCAGGGAATCCATCGTTTCGTAGTACGTGAAGATCGGCCCCACCGATACCTTCAGCCTGGCGGCCACCTCCCTGGCGGTCACGGCGCCGATGCCCCTTTCCGAGGCGAGCTCGAAGGCCGCCCTTACTATCTCTTCTTTCCTGAACCTGGCTCCCGGAGGCATGCGTTTCACCCTTTCTGTTTGCTAACATATGTTATCTAACGTATGTTATTATAGCCGCAGCCCTTCCCCCTGTCAATGCCGTATGAAAAAAAAAGACTG
>JAGACT010000078.1 GCA_017613995.1 Eubacteriaceae bacterium | reverse complement strand
GCCAGAAAAGGCGTGAAGAACGGCAAAGCCCTCATTTACGAAGCTCTGGAGAGCCTGGGGATAGAGCGGTTCGCGGATCGAAGCATCCAGAAGCTCTCGGGAGGAGAGAGAAAGATGGTGTTCATCGCCCGGGCGCTGGTGCAGGGCACCGACATGTTCATACTGGACGAACCCACCAACCACCTGGACATCCACCATCAGCTCTTTGTGATGGATTATCTCAAGAATTCGGGAAAGACCACCCTGATCGTGATCCACGACCTGAGGCTCGCGGCCCATTACTGCGACTATCTGTATATGCTCGCCGACGGAAAAGTTTACGCCCAGGGGGCTCCCATGGACGTGCTGACGCCGGAAAACGTGGAGCACGTGTTCAGGATTGGCGGCTACGCCGGAAAGACGAAAAACGGCGTGCTGGACTTCTATATTTTCGAAGAGGAAGCCGAGGGAGACATCCACCGGCATACCATCTGAACATTCACCACGGGACCGCGGAGGCGGTCCCGTTATTGATTGACAATGCCATGCGCACATGGTATGATTTTCTTGTCCGGCAGGACGGACAAGAACAACTAAAAATAAGGATGACCAATGAAGATAACCAGTGATATTTTATACGCCGGAGTGCACGACCGGGACATAGACCTTTTCGAGTCCCAGTACGTCGTTCCCGGCGGCATCAGCTATAATTCCTACGTGATCACCGATGAGAAATGCGCGGTGGTGGATACCGTGGATTCGCGCTTCGGCGAAGAATGGATGAAAAACGTCAGAGAGTGCCTCTGCGGCAGGAAGCCGGACTATCTTATCGTACAGCACATGGAGCCTGACCATTCGGCGAATATCATCACTTTTGCCGACGAGTATCCCGATGCGGTGCTGGTGGGCACCGCGAAGACCTTTACCATGATCGCCAACTTCTTCGGCAGGGATATGGGCAGCCGGGCCCTGAGCGTAAAGGACGGAGACACCCTTTCCCTCGGTAAGCATGAACTCACCTTCGTCACCGCGCCCATGGTGCACTGGCCGGAGGTCATGCTGACCTGCGACAGTACCGACAGGGTCCTCTTCAGCGCCGACGCCTTCGGAAGGTTCGGCGATCCCGACGAGAGCCTGCCCTGGACGGACGAGGCGAGGCGCTACTACATCGGCATAGTCGGCAAGTACGGTGCCCAGGTACAGACGCTTCTCAAAAAAGCATCGTCCCTGGCGATAGAAAAGATATGCCCCCTGCATGGACCCGTCCTGAAGGAGGACCTGGGATACTATATCGGCCTCTACGACACCTGGAGTTCCTACCGTCCCGAGGAAGAGGGCGTGCTTATCGCCTATACCTCCGTGTACGGGCACACCGCCGAAGCGGCGAAGCTGCTCGGGAAGATGCTGGAGGGTTTCGGGGTCATGACCGCCGTGTACGATCTTGCCAGATGCGACATGTCCCAGGCGGTGGCGCAGGCTTTCCGCTACGACAGACTGGTGCTTGCCACCACCACCTATAACGGCGACATCTTCCCCTTTATGAGGCAGTTCATAGAGAACCTCACCGAGAGAAATTTCCGTGCCAGAAAGGTCGGACTGATCGAGAACGGATCCTGGGGTCCCCAGGGCGTGAAGGTGATGAAAGCCCTTATGGAGGGAGCGAAGGATCTGGAGTTCTGCGGCACGGAAGTGAGGATCCTGTCCGCTCTGAACGGCGAGAGCCGCGCCGCTCTTGAGCTTTTGGCGCAGGAGCTGCGCTGAGCACTGAGGGAACACGTCCCCGCAGGGGACTGGACCATATATTTTCCAAAAGGAGGCCATAATGAAATACGTATGTGTATGCGGCTACGTCTATGACGAGGAAGTCGAAGGCGTAAAGTGGGAGGATCTGCCCGATGATTACGAGTGTCCCGACTGCGGGCTCGGAAAGGATTCCTTCAGCCCGGAGGAGTAGCGGCAGCAGAAAAAAATTGTCTCTTTGAGGACAGGGCCGGCTCAGCCGGCAGAAAGGAATAAAACATGAAATTTTACAAGTGCAAGAAGTGCGGCCAGACCGTCGCTGTGATCAAGGGATCCCCCTGCAGCCCCTTCTGCTGCGGACAGGAAATGACGGAAATGATCCCCGGCACCACCGATGCCGCCGTGGAGAAGCATGTGCCCGTTTATGAAGTAAAGGACGGGATCGTGGAAGTATGCGTGGGCAGCGTCGCCCATCCCATGACCGAGGAGCATCTTATCGAGTGGATCGCCGTCGAGACCGAAGGCGGATTCCAGCTTAAGAAGCTCGCCGCGGGAGCGGAGCCGAAGACATGCTTCGCTCTCTGCGGAGAAGAAAAGCTCATCGCAGTATACGCCTACTGCAACCTGCACGGGCTCTGGAAGGCCTGAGACATAATGCAAAGCGGATCCGACGCCCGGATCCGCTTTTTTCAGGGAGGTACGTAAAATGATCTTATTTGTGGGCTACAGAAAATGCGGCACCTGCCGGAAGGCCATGACCTGGCTCGAGGCCCGGGGGCTGGAATACGAATTCAGGGATATCCGGGAGGATAATCCCACCGAGGCGGAACTGAGGGAATGGATACCTCTCAGCGGCCTTTCCCCCGCGAAGTTCTTCAACACCAGCGGCGGAGCGTACCGGGAGCTGGGCGTGAAGGACCGCCTTAAGAATATGAGCGACGACGAGATGATCGGGCTTCTCGCCACTGACGGCATGCTGGTGAAGCGTCCCGTGCTGGTCTCGGATGGAACCGTAATGGCGGGGTTCAGACAGGAGATCTGGGAGGATAAGCTGGCAGCAAAAAAGTGACATGTCTCATACAGGCAAGTCAACTACTCCCTCCTACGGCTGAAGCCTTAGAGGAGGGAGCTTGTAACTGCCACGTGGTATTAACGGCTTTTGACGGCCTCCCACTTTTTTCGCCTGTTATATCATGACAGACGTGGCGTTACATCAGGGCACATTGACTGGTACCCGCGCCAGGAAGATCTACTCCCTGGCGTCTGCATCAGGTACTGTTAACTCTCTTCCCATACGATGCAGATTCATT
>JAGACT010000077.1 GCA_017613995.1 Eubacteriaceae bacterium | reverse complement strand
GGACAGGTCGTGGATGTGGATCTCCGCATCCCTGTGGGCCTCCGCCACTTCCCTGTCGTAGATCTCGCTGAGCCAGTAGTTTGCGGTGATGGCTCCGCTGTTGGAAAGGATCAGTCCGCCCACGGAATAGGTGACCGTGGAGTTCTCCTTGACTCTCCAGTCGTTGATCTGCAGATAGTTGTCCACCAGCTCCTGGTAGTCCAGCACCGTGGAGTTGATGTTGCGGACCTTTTCACGCTGCTTGCGGTAGAGGATGTAGGCCTTGGCCACGTCCGAATAGCCAGCTTCGGACAGCACGGTCTCCGCGCTGTCCTGTATATCTTCAACGGAGATGAGACCGTCCTTGATCTTATCTTCGAAATCTGCCGTTACTCTGAGTGCCAGCATGTCTATGACGCTGGGATGATACTGTTTTCCAAGGGAATCGAATGCCTTGGTGATGGCTGCCGAGATCTTTGATATCTCGAAATCTACCACCTTTCCGTCTCTTTTCAATACCTGATACATAGTGTTTTCCGCCTGATTTTTTCTTTGATTGTTATACTGTTTATATTTTATTATAACGTCCCCACAGTGTCAATATATTGTAGTCGGAATAATCAAATACCACAACATATTGTGGTGGGGCGCTATCTGCCGCGGATGCTGACGTCTTCGATCGTCTCCGATAAAATCGCTTTGTAGAGAGAAAGTTCCTCGTCCGTCGGGGCGCTGAGGCCGCTGTAGCGCACGGTGTCGCGGTCGGTGAAGCTCTGCAGCACGAACCGCTTCGCCCCGGCGCACCAGGAGGCGATGTCACGGAAGCTGTCCTCGTCGTGCAGCTCCCTGACCACGGTGGTCCTGAGTTCGTAGTCGCAGCCCCCTTCCATGAGGATCCTTATGCACTCGTCCACCGCGGAGGTGTCGAAGAAATCCAGTCCCGCCGTCAGGGCGTAGCGATCCCGGGAGTTTTTTATGTCCATGGCTACGTAGTCCGCCAGACCCTCCCCGAGAATATCGGAAAGCATCCCGGGACTGGTGCCGTTGGTGTCCAGTTTAAGGGAGTAGCCCATCCGCTTGACGGCTCTCATCAGCTCAGGGGTACGGGGATTCAGAAGGGGCTCGCCCCCCGTGAGGCAGACTCCGTCCAGCATCCCCTTCCTCTTTTCCAGGAAGGAGAGCAGCTCCGTGTCGTCGCAGACGGCAGGGGGAATGTTCTCCACCAGCTCGAAGTTGTGGCAGAAGGGGCAGCGCATGTTGCAGCCGGCGATAAAGACGGTGCAGGCCACCTTCCCCGGGTAGTCCAGAAGGGTAAGTTTCTGTAGTCCGTGTATCTGCATGTTCTCCTCCGAATCCTATATATTGTGGTCTGGCGAAACACATTATACCATATATTGTGGTTTTACATCCTTCTCCTTTCATTTTTCAAAAAAACAGCACCGCTTTCGCGGTGCTGCGGGTAGTTCACATGAAACTGCCGTCAGTTCTGATACTTCTTGAATGCGTCTTCAAGCGTTGTTGTGCTGTCCTCTTTGTAGTAGAGTCTGTTTTTCGCGATCTTCTTCTTGGGAGCCTCGGTCAGTTCCTTGATGGAAAGGCCGACCTTTCTCTTCTCGGTGTTGATCTCGATGATCTTGGCCTTTACGGTCTCACCGACGCTGACTACGCTCTCCACGCTCTCCACCTTGTCATAGGAGAGGTTGGAGATGTGAACGAGTCCCTCCACCATGGGGATGATCTCGACGAAGGCGCCGAACTTGGTGATGGACTTGACTGTGCCTTCGATGGTGTCGCCGACCTTGTAGGTCTTGGTGAATACTACCCAGGGCTCCTCGGTAAGTCCCTTGACGGTGCATCTTACCTTGCCCTTTTCCTGATCGATCTCAACGATCTTGGCCTGCAGCACGTCTCCGGGCTTGCAGAAATCCTCGGTCTTTGCGACTCTCTTCCAGGACAGGTCGGAGATGTGGATGAATCCGTCCACTCCGTTGAGGTCCAGGAAGACTCCGAAGTTGGTGATGTTCTTTACAGGGGCTTCGATGACCATGCCTTCCTCGATGGCATCGAGAGCAGCCTGCTTTCTTCTGGCCTGCTCTTCTCTCTTCGCGTTGAGCTCTTCCTGAAGGATGACTCTGCGGGAGAAGATGATCTTGTTCTTGTCGCGGTCGAATTCGATGATCCTTCCTTCGACTTCCTTGCCCAGCAGGGCGTTGATGTCCTCGACATACCTGAGGGCATACTGGTTGGCGGGCATGAATGCCTTGACGAATCCGGTATCCACGATCATGCCGCCCTTGACGACCTTGACGATCTTGCCCTTGACGGTCTCCTTGGCTTCGAACTTCTCCTTGGTCACGTTAAGTGCCGCGAGCTCGTCGACCTTGATCTTGGAAAGAACAACGTTTCCTGTACCGTCGTTCATGTCGGTGATCATTGCCTCGACCTCGTCTCCGATGGCCACCGTTGAGGGAAGGTCGGTGTACAGATCCATTACGAAATCGGACTTCTTGATGATGCCGTCCGACTTGTAATCCTCGATGTCAAGATATACGCTCTCCTCGTTTACTGCGACTACCGTGCCCTTGACTATGTCTCCGACGCGAAGCCTTTTGAAATCGTCCAGTGACTGATCCCAATTTTCCATTGTGTTCTCCATTATGTGAACTACCTCCATGATTTTTTCCTGCGGTGTGGACGCTCCGGCCGTGATGCCGACTCTCTCGTCCCCGCAAAAGCTGTATCCACTCAAAGAATCCGGGGATTCTATGTGAATCACTCTCGGGCAGTGCGCCGCGGAGATCTCCGCGAGCTTTGCCGTGTTGGAGGAATTTGCTCCTCCCAGAACTATCATTACGTCCGATTCCTTCGACAGCGCCTCGGTCTCGGCCTGTCTGAGCTGCGTCGCCCTGCAGATGGTGTTGAACACCACGGCGTCGGGCGCCTTTTTACGGATGACGCGGCAGACCGCGTCGAACTTCTCCTTTATGGAAGTGGTCTGGGCCACCACGCAGACGGGGCCGCCGAGCTCCAGGGCTGAGGCCTGCTCGGGATCGGATACGATGAGGGCGCTGTTTTCGCACCACCCGTTTATGCCTATTACTTCCGGGTGGGTGCGGTCGCCCACAATTATTATAGTATATCCCAATCCATGATGCTTTTCAACTTTATTCTGGATGGATTTTACATTTGGACACGTGGCGTCCACCAGCCTGAGGCCCCTTGCGCGGATCTCGTCGTATACGTCCTCCCCCACCCCGTGGGAACGGATTATCACCGTGGCCCCGTCGGGTATCTCGGAAAGATCCCCGGCGGTCATGACGCCTTCCTGCCGCAGCTGGGATACCACCCCGCTGTTGTGGATCAGCTCCCCCAGGGTATATATGGGTTCTCCCCGGCGGGATGATGCTTCCGACAGGGCGCTTTCCACCGCCCTTCTCACCCCGAAGCAGAATCCCGCGTTCTCGGCGGTCCTTATTATCATAGTCTCCCCTCCAGGCCGTACACCGCGGGGGCGATGATCTCCTCGGCCATAGCCTGGTACTCCTCGGGGCTCATCTTCCTTCCCCTGTATTCGGAGATGTCCACCGGCTCGCCGAAGATCAGCTCGATCTTGGTGAACAGCTTATAGCTGCCCCTGATGAAGGCCGGCACCAGAGTACTGTCGGTGCGCTGGGCGAAGGTGGCGACTCCGGGCTTGAAGGTACCGTGCACCCCGTTTTTCTCCCGGGTCCCTTCCGGGAAAATCCCCAGCACTCCCCCGTCCTTCAGAACGCCCAGGGCCTTCTTGAGGGAATAAAGGTCGTTTCCGTCCCGGTGCACCGGGATGCATCCCAGGGATTCAAAGAGCCACTTCCCGAAGCGGCTCTGATACAGGTCCGACTTGGCCATGAAGATTATCTTCCTTTTCAGGCACGTGGCCATGACCACCGGGTC
>JAGACT010000076.1 GCA_017613995.1 Eubacteriaceae bacterium | reverse complement strand
GGGGGGATGAGTCTTCTACTGTCTTCAGTTTTCTCCGCTACGCTCCGACACCAGCTTCACGGCGTCCGCCACGTAGTCGTTGCAGTACTTTCCGTTCTTTCCCGAAGCTCCCTTCAAGACGGCGCAGAGGTTCGAGCCGTTGATGGCAATGAATCCCGTTTCGAAATCGCCTTTCCTGTCCGGGGCGATTCTTTCCAGCAGCTCCAGGGCCGCCAGATAAGCACCGCACTTTCCCCCGTCGGAACGGGGGCGCGGCGCCTCCGATGCGGCACGCTCCTCGTCCATGCCGAGGACGTCCGCGAAGGCCCTCATGACGCTCATGGAGCAGTTGTTTCCGTTTTTGTGAAAGTCCCTTGCTTTGGTCTGTCTGTCCACTGCCTCACCTCACAGTATGTTCTTTATGATCCTGTAGTACTTCAGGCCGTCCGCCTGGCGGTACTTCTTGATGATCTCCCTGTACACGACCTGTCTGAAATTCTTTTCGTCCATATGCGACAGCACCAGATGGGTTATCTCGCTGATGAGCTGGGTATCCAGCTTGGCATTGGCCAGGACCTGCTGCAGACGGTTGTTAAGCATGGTCTTCTCGCTCTGGGTCTGGGGTTTTGCGGCGGAGGGGCTCTCCTCGGATGCGGCGCTCTCCGAAGGAGCTTCCTGTTTCTGGCTCCCGGAGGAAGAGGACTTCTTTTCAGAAGAGCCGCCCTTTCCCCCCTGGGGCCCGCTGGACCCCTTTGCGGGAGCCCCGTTCCCGGGTGATGCATCGGAATGCGCGGCGATCACGTCCGCCGCAGCTTTCAGGACCACCCGGGCCTCTTCGGGGATCATCTCCTCGGGGAGGGCCTCAGCGACGCTGGAGGCGATCGGGATGACTTCCGTGATCACTTCCCTGGTATCCTGCAGGAGCTTCTCCTTGTCTATGTCCTTTTTGACCGCGGGAACCTTTCCGGATACCGCCGGACGCCTGTCGTTTCTCTTTCCCGCACCCGCAGCCGACGCCGCTTCAGTGCTCCGCTGCGAAGAAGTGCGTACGTTCTCCTCCCTCTCCTTCACGGCAGCTGCGGACTCGGAGGAACTTCTGCTCTCCGTCCTGTTGGATGAAGCTGGGCTCTTTTCCCTGGAAGGCTTGTCCTGCTCCTTCTTTGCGGACTGCCGGGATGAAGACGAACCGCCGCGGGCGGATGACGCCGTGGATTTACTGCCTCCGCGGGAGGATGAGGAGCTGGCGGAGGAGCTGCGTGTCCCGGAAGAAGTCCTCCGGGGGCTCTCCTTCATATCCTCCTCCTTCGGAGCGGAAAGAAGGGCCACCGTATCCTTTTTGAGATAACGGTCGATGGTGGGATACTCGAATACTATGTTCTTTCCCATGCGGTCGTTCCAGAAATCCAGCACGTGCAGGAAGTCACGGTCGCCGCTGACTATGGTATAGTCGCAGCTGAAGGTGCCGTTCTCGCTGATAAGATATCCAAGGAAGCTCGACAGCTGCATGTCCAGGGACTGCTTGCCGGCCTTCACGTAGACGTACTCTATCTTCGGATTGAAGAAACCCTTTCTGAGGGTCTGGATGAACTCCATGGAGATCTTCTGCTGGTTGATGGAATAGAACACGTATACCGTATCCCTCCTTTTGAGGGAGAAAAAGCCCTCCAGGCCCTTCTCCTTAACGTTCTCGTAATCCACGAGGAAAAAATGTCTCATAAATGTATACTCCGTCTGTTGTGATATATCCTGTGCGCTCACCTTCCGAAGCACTGCCGGAAGGCAGAAACGTGCATATCCGATGCAATACAGACAAATTTTACCATAAAATGCGGATTTCCCAAAATTTAAAGGGATATTTCCGGTAGGGATTTACCCATTCGGTATGATATAATCGGTAACAGTCTGTTTACGGAGGATGCCCATGCTGAGTTCGTTCAGAGAAAAGTACATAGGGGACCGCGCTTTCTACCGCACTCTTCTGGCCGTGGCCGCCCCCATCATAGTGCAGCAGGGCATCACCAGCTTCGTGAACCTGCTGGACAACGTCATGGTGGGGGGACTGGGCACCGAATCCATCAGCGCGGTAGCCATAGTCAACCAGATCCTGATGGTGTTCAACCTGGCTCTGTTCGGGGGCCTTTCCGGAGCCTCCATCTACGGGGCCCAGTTCTTCGGCAAGGGGGACTGGGAAGGCATGAAGCACACCTTCCGCTTCCGCCTTGTTATCGGGATAATCCTGTGCGCCGCCGCCGCGGCTATATGCCTGAAAAGCGGAAGCTTTTTCATTTCGAAGTTCCTCTCGGAAAGTTCGGAGCCGGGGGATCTGGCACTGACCATGTCCCTGGCCAGGAACTATCTCTCCCTGATGCTGTGGGGCATCGTCCCCTTCATGCTGGTGCAGTGCGTCACCGGGGTGCTGAGGGAATCCGGGGAGACCCTGGTGCCCATGGCCGCCAGCGTCACCGCCATCCTGGTGAACCTGGTTTTAAACTACGGGCTTATCTTCGGCCGCCTGGGCCTTCCGAGGCTGGAAGTTAGAGGAGCCGCCGTGGCCACCGTGGTCTCCAGGTTCGTGGAGCTCTGTG
>JAGACT010000005.1 GCA_017613995.1 Eubacteriaceae bacterium | reverse complement strand
GTGGTTCGAATCCATCGGAGGCCATCACTGGATGGCAAGAAGGGTACCGGATGACTGCTATGTGGTGTGTCCCAACCAGCAGGGGATCGACGTTTTCGATATGAACGATGCCATGGGGGAGAAAAGGGAGAATCTGTGCTCGGCGGATCTTCTCTCATTTATCAGGGACAACCATCTGGATCCCGACATGGAGGAATATGACGGCCTTATAGGGACCAGGGCCATCTTCGGTTCCCGCAGTGACGCCGATCATGTGTACAATACCCCCAGAGCCTGGTACATGCACAGATACCTCGTGCCGAACGCATGCGGCTGGGACGGGGAGGACGCCCGCTACAGACCCGATTCCGATGACCTGCCCTGGTGCATGGTCCCGGAAAAGAAGGTCACCCTGGAGGACATAAAGTATGTGCTGTCCTCCCATTACCAGGGAACGAAATACGATCCCTACGCTCAGTACGGGGATCTGTCGGAATCAGGGCGCTTCAGGCCCATCGGCATCAACCGCAACAACTTCGTTGCCGTGACCCAGCTCAGAGACTATGTCGGATCAGAGTTCATGGCGGTGGAGTGGATCGCCTGCGGCTCGAACGTGTTCAATGCCCTGGCCCCGTTCTATGCCAACGTCAGGCGGACCCCGGGCTACCTGGCGGATACCTCAAAGCGGGTCACCACCGAGAATTTTTACTGGGAAAACCGCGTTATCGCGGCGCTGGCGGACGCCCATTTCCATGAATGCCATGTGCACGTGGAGAGGTATGAGAACGAAATGATGAGCCTTGGACATGAGCATGTGGCAAAGACCGACAGAGGAGCAGTGGACTGCCCGGAGGCTGTCGAGGCATACCTGGAAAAGGCCAACGACGAAATGGCACAGGTCCTGAAGGAGAAGACGGACGAGCTGCTCGACCTTGTCCTGTATGACGCCAGCGTGCAGATGAAAAACTCGTTCTCGCGCTCCGACGCGTGAGATTTGGCTCTGCCGAAACTGAAAACCGCCTTTAAAAGGCGGTTTTTGTTCGTCCCGGCGCATCAGAATGAGGCCCGGGGATTGTATTTGTGCAAAAAAGAAGAAATTTTGAATGCAAATGCTTCTTTAAACTGAAAGGAAGTATTATAATAGAGGATATTATTAAGGTATCTTATTATTGTGCTTCCCATTTGATCAGTCTGTCTTTAGTAACGTACGGGAAGCAGGATTGTGCCGAGGCACAGGAAATGGAGGAATATGGAAGAGGAAAAGAAAGAATTGAACGACGACGAGGTCGTCATCGAAGAACCAAAGCTGAAAGTAATCAGATCTTCACTGGATAATCTTCCTTTCGGTACGGTTACCGAAGAGGATCTGAAGAGCAGAGTCAAGAAGGCGGATCTTCCCGAGGGCATCACCGACAAACAGATCTACGGCGATATCGTAAGGATCGCATGGCCGTCCTTCCTGGAGATGGTGCTGGCACAGCTCACCAGCATGGCGGACCAGATCATGGTGGGAAGCCTCAAGGGAATGCTGGGTGTCCAGGCACTTTCCGCAGTCGGTCTTGCAGGACAGCCCAAGTTCCTGCTCATGACCATGATGATGTCCCTTAACGTGGGCGCCACGGCCCTTATAGCGAGAGCCAGGGGCCAGCAGGACCGCGCGAAGGCGAACCAGATATTCAAGCATGCTCTGTACATAAACATCGTTCTTGCAACGCTGTTTATGACCATCGGTGTCATATGGGTCACCCCCATCATGAGGCTGTGTATTGGATACGGCATCTCCGACGTGACGTTCGAGTATGCCAAACAGTACTTCCTTATACAGATGTACGGCTTCGTGCCGCTGTGCTGTACCTTTACCATAACGGCTACCCTGAGAGGTATAGGCGACAGCAGGATGCCCCTCATCTACAACACCACGGCGAACGTAGTGAATGTCATTTTCAACTACCTTCTGATCTACGGAAAGTTCGGATTCCCGATGATGGGCGTGGCAGGAGCTTCTCTGGCCACCGTTATCGGACAGTGCACCGCCACCACGATCGCGTTTATCGTCATCCTCAGAAAGAACAGATTCATCTCTCTGAGATATCATCAGAAGTTCAAATTCAGCGGCGATATCATCCGCAACATCGTGTCCATCGGACTCCCCGCCCTGGTGGAGCAGCTGTTCATGCGCGCTGGACAGATCGTGTTCACAAGGATCGTTGCTTCCCTCGGAGACATCGCCTACGCGACCCATTCCATCTGTATGAACATTCAGGCCATGAGCTTCATGACCGGCCAGTCCGTGGGTAACGCGTCCACGACCCTCGTGGGCCAGTGCCTCGGAAAGAAGAGGCTGGATATGGCGGAGATCTACGCGAGATACTCCCAGAGGATCGGCCTTATCCTTTCCACCTGCGTCGGACTGCTGTTCATCTTCGCAGGAAAGGATATCATCTGGCTTTACAACAAGAACGAGGAAGTCATCAGGACAGGTGCCCAGGTGCTCATCATGGTGGGTCTTATCCAGCCCTTCCAGTCGATGCAGTTCGTCCGTTCCGGTGTGCTCAGAGGCGCCGGCGATACGAAGTTCACCATGGTGCTCACCTTCTTCACCGTTATGTTCTGCAGAACTCTCGTGGCGTACCTCTGCGTCAGAGTATGGGATATAGGCCTCTTCGGAGCCTGGATCGCCATCGTTGTCGACCAGATCGTAAGAGCTCTTGTAATCAACGAGAGATACAAGTCCGGAAAGTGGAGGGCCATGCGTCTCAGAGGCGAAATGTAAGGCTGACTTCAAACCGTCACGGCACAGCGTACGCTGTGCCGTTTTTTACATCGCGATAGAGTTTTTTCGCCCAAATGATTTAGATAATAAACGCTGTATTGATATAATTATGATACTGGAACCGGTACCCTGCCGGGAATAACGTGAGGTGGAACCATGCTTGACTTTATCGGCGACCAGCTGGATTCTTTCAAGGACCTGACCGGAAACTATTTCTGGGGCCTTGTTATTCTGGCTCTGATATCGAAACTGATATTCTTTATCATCTACAGGGATTATTACAAGAGCATCGGGATAGGTGAGCTTCTGAAGGAAGACGTCGAAGCCCTCCGCAAAAAGCACAAAAACAACTCAAAGAAGGCGAACGAGGAGATCACGAAGCTGCTGATGGCAAACAGATACGGAATGCTCGGCTCCCTGACTCTTTTCCTGACCGAGGCTGCGCCCTGCATCTGGGTGGGCCTTGCCCTGTTCGAGCCGCTGATGCATACCGCAGCGGCATCCCTGGACGAGTTCGTTGTCAATCAGATCAGTCTGCATACATCTCCCCTCTGGGCCATGACACAGAAATACTTCTCCATGAACAGCGCCATGTCGATGTTCACCGTTATCGCTGTCGTCGGACTTCAGATATTCCATGACACACAGATGGAGGAAAAGCGTTTCGTGGAGCAGGAGAAGGTAGATCATGCGATATGGATTGCGGAGTCCTTTATGTGCATCGTCCTTCCCACGGGAGCAGCTCTGTTCATGCTGACCTGCAAGCTCGCGGATCTCCTTCTGCTTATGTATTTCTCGAAAAAGAAGTACACGAAGCTTGCCACGGAGAGGATCGCCAAGCCCGCTTCTTCAAAGAGTTCTTCGGGCTCGTCATCGAATAAAACCAAATGATCCGGAGCCGTTCCCTCAGGGAACGGCTCATATAAAATTATTTAGCGTTAATTATTGCAATTGAAGGTTTTCTGTATTATACTTGTAAAGTCTTTAACGGCGCTCTCTTAGCTCAGGAGGTAGAGCACTTCATTGGTAATGAAGAGGTTCGGCAGTTCGAATCTGCCAGGGAGCTCCATTTTTATGGTTTTTTTCCCTGCCTGCGGCAGGTTTTCTTTTTTTGTCAAAAATCAGACGGATACTCCCATGTTTTAACTTATAATTATTTTAGACGTACATTGAATATCATTTACGGGGAGAACGGCAATGCTCACAACAGATATAAAGCAGCTCCAGCAGGAATTCGATATGGCCGAGATAGACAAGAGATTCGTATACAAGAACATCAACGGATATATCGTTTCCATTTTCGCGGAGGACGATCGGGGGGTGCTGGTGATAGACGCATACGTACATGAGGAAGATCAGGATGAGATCCTGGAAAAGATCGATGACAAAATCTGGGAGATCAACAGGGAGAACGGGAGCAAGCTCACGGATTACCGTTACGATAACGGGGAGTTCGAATTTTCCTTCGTCGTCGAAAAAGGCCTTTATTACTATATGGGAGGCTTCATCCAGGAGATCACCTCCTATTTCAAGGAGGCAAAACTCCCGGGGATAACCCACTGCTGCTACTGTCACAAACCTCTTGCCAAGGGTGACAGGGTGCTCATAGAGTACAACGCTTCGATCAAAAATGTTCATTTTGAGTGCGAGGAAAAGATCCGTGAGGAGAGCAAGGGGAAGTTCCAGGACCGAAATATCCCCAGAAACACGGACAAGAAGGGAAGAGTAGGCGTGATCACGGCCGTTGTGGCCGCGGGCCTCGTCTGGTCCCTGATCTATTCGTTTAATCTGCCGTTCCGTCTGACGAGTCTTGTGGGACTCGGGATCGGATACGCCTGCAAAAAGCTGTATGATCTTAGGGGAGGATCCCCGGGACTGTACAAGATCAGGACGGTATGCCTGGGCAACCTGTGCAGCATACTTTTCGGCACATGCCTCGGGACGGTTACAAAGTATTCCAGGGCCGCGAGCCTGGGACAGTCTGAAAAGCTGAAATTCTTCGGATACCTCGCCAAGGTCCCGGGAGAGATATCCCAGAACTATCTGACGCTGCTTATCGGATTCGTACTGAGTCTTGCCATATGCTACGACATGTTCCTGTCGAAGGGAAGCGTCGAGGCTTTCGCGGACCCGGTGCCCCTTTTCAGACACCACAGAACGTATTAAACAAAAAAAGAAAGATCCCTTCCGTTTCGGAAGGGATTTTTTACGCTATCTTCTTTCGCTTGCGATCAGACCGTTGCCCTGGAGCCAGAACTTGACTTCGGTCTCGGTCTTCTCGTCCATGACCTGGGAATAGCATCCGAATCCCGGGATGAACTCCGCTGCATTTTTGCAGGTGGCTTCGATATCGGAGAATACCTTGTATCCGCCCCTGGTGCCGTGGGTGCAGAACACCGCGACTTTCTTGCCGGTGAAATCATACTTCGCGGTGAATGCGAAGATCCAGGGCACTGCCGTATTGCCCCAGTTGGGTGAGCCGATATAGATCGTGTCGTAGGCGTCGAGATTCTCGGGCGTTCCTGCGATCTCGGGCAGAATGCCGTTCTTGTAATCCTCCATGACGGCCCTGTTGATCTTCATCTTCTCCTCCGGGGTCCCTTCAGGAGCCTCGGTGGGTCCGACTCTGAGCATATCCCCTCCGGTGAAGCCCTTGATGTACTCCGCTACCTTTTCGGTGTTGCCGCTCTGGCTGTAATAAACTATAAGACTTGCCATATTCTTTTTTCCTCCTGTATTTATTTCAAACATGCCCGGTGCATGTACTGAACTACTGGAAATCTCTTTCCGGAATGCTTTCCCATTCCTCATCGGTGAATACCAGTCCGAAATCCTCCGCCATCACCTTTCTTCTTTCGTCCCGGCTCAGGGGGCGGGAGATCAGCTTGTCGCCGTCGATGATGTTGTACGTGTTGTTGTTTATGGCTTTCTGTCCCGTGGGTGTCCTCAGGACAGCGGTCCTTCTGTTGTGGAAGCTGGATCCGGGGGCCTGGCAGCGGTCGTTGAACATATCGAAGTCCCCGCAGAATCCCAGTTCCTTGGAAATGAGCAGGTCGGTCTTCTCCATGCGTTCGAGCTTGCCGTCACGGTTGATCCTGTAGGGGGAGTCACCGATCAGTTCGAACCACGTGCCGTCGTAATGCTTTATCGTAAAACGCTCAGCTCCCGCCGTAATGCTGTATCCGTCCTCCATCACCAGGGCCTCGGGACTCATAACTCCTCCGAAACCTACGTCGCAGAAGTATGTCCTGTCATCGAGATATATGAGGACGCCGCGGTGAAGTATCGGGCTCAGGGCATCTGCCCTTGCCACCCTGCAGTAGGCGGGGGTCACGACAAATCCCAGGGCCTTGAGAAGGAACAGGAACGCTCCGTTCATCTCGAAGCAGTATCCTCCCCTTTTGTTCAGAACGATCTTTTCGTAAAGATGCTCCGGTGTGAGCACTATGGGCCTGTTGAGATCGCATACGTCCAGGTTCTCAAAGGGCACGCTGTAATGATGCGCCACAATGAGATCGTCCAGGCATCTTTTGCTGACTTCGATCTTTCCCGTGTATCCGATGCGTTCGAGGTATCTGTCGGGATCAGGGATCTTTCCCACCGAGTCAAAGTAGAGTCCTTTTTCCATTTCTATCTCCGTAAATCGTATTATCTACATATAATTATAACAACTTTAACGGGTCTTGTCCAATTCAATTTCGGTCAATCGCGTATTTTGTACGGTAAAGCAACGGGAGGGGGCATCCGCCTCCCTCCCGGGTGCTGTTCAGTTGCTGAGCTTCGTGAGCGTCAGTGTCATAAGGTAATCTTCCATCCAGCCCATGGACTCGTCGATGTCCTCGATAGCCGCGGGATCGATGTCGTACTTTTCGATGAGCTGCTCGTTCGTCAGGTAGTATGCCGATTTGAATTCTTTTGCCATATCTGTCCTCCTAGTACTTTCCGTAGGTATGTATGCAGTCAAGCCACGGATTGAGTTTGTTCCAGTCTATCTGTCTGCCCCTAAGGACTGATTTGTCCATGTTGAAGATGTACTTTCCGCCGGGAGCGAGAATGTCCAGATATTCCTTGACCTTGTCGCAGGCTTCCTCCAGCGTTCCGTTTGCCAGGTAGGTCAGGGGATACATGGCGGAGATGACGTGCTTTTTGCCGACTTTCTCCTTGACGGTCTTGGGATCGCCGTATTCAAACTGCAATTCGCACATGTCCGGGAGCTCATCCAGGTAATCCAGCATCCTCATCCAGTTCTCCTCGCAGAAGATCTGGATGCCGAATCCCTTGTCATAGACTCCCCAGACGGTCTCTTTGAAGCTGGGCCACCAGAACTTCTCAAAATCCTTTACCGTCATGTAGGTGGGCATGTGCAGAGCGAAGAATACCCTCTGGCTGGTACGGTCGGTGGGACGGACCCTGTCGTTGGCGCATTTGATCATCAGGGGAGTGATGGCGTCCACCGCCTCCAGAACCTTGTCCGGCATCCTTTTCATGTCGATCATCGCACCCGTGAATGAACGCAGATAGTCCGCAAAGTAATCGAAGGGAGCTCTGGAGATGCCGCCTCCGCCCGCTCTGGTGACCTTGTTGTTCTCTCTTGCGCATTCGGCGCTGGCTCTTCCGAGATGCCCCATGACCTCGTCCTGGGTCTTTATCATCTTCAGCAGCGCGAAAGCGTTGTGGGGCCAGGGCTGAGCGAATTCCGTGAACACCCTGGGAATGACCGTATCCCAGATGAACTTGACGGGATCGGCTATGAAGTCGTCGTATTCGTCCACTTCCATGCCCGCCACGTCGGGATGCTGCATGAAGCCGTCGCTGCCCATGACGTTGGTTCGGCTGCCGATAACCTTCGTGTAGAAGGGGGCCGCTCCGCCGAAGCCGCCGCATACGTTGTCGGTGTCGAATTCCGCATTGAATTTCTTCATAGCGTCGATGTTTTTAGAGTATCCGTACTGGGCGGTGCGAAGATCGTATCCTGCCCATTCCAGCACCGCAGTGCCGCTGATGCCCACCTTTTCGGGGACTCTGTCGGGAACCTTTCCCGAGAGGACGTCCGCGAACAGCTGGTTACGGTACTCACTGGTGTATTTTGATGCCATTTAGTGTACCTCCGTTTGTTTTAAGGACCGAAAGATCCTGTATGAAACGAGCGTATCACATACGTGTAATTTTGTCAACCGCACAGAAAAACAAAATTTACGACCGGCTTCGGAGGAACCTGCTGCAGGTGGTCGCCGCCTTCCGGTGCAGCTTTCTGCGCCAGTGCCCGGAACACGCATGGCTGTGCGGTATTTCAGCTGTTTAAGACGGCATGGGACACGCCGCAAACCCTGACGAAAGCGAAAAATATTATATGTAGACAATTTTATAAAACAGCAGTTGACAAGCTTTTGGCATTAGATTAAAATAATAGTATCAAATTATGTATAAGTAAGAAAAATGGAGGAAATAACAAATGAGTGACATCGAAAAACTTCGTGAGGAGCGAGCCAAAAATCTGTCCGATGTTTACAACAACAGGATCCCCAAGAGAGTACCCTGCTCGGTAAGCATGGGACTTTCCGCTGTTGCCGAGTTCGCCGGAGTGGATCCCAAGGAAGCATTCTGGAATTACGGACTTCTTGAGGAAGCAGCCGACAAGCTCTGCGCAATGATCCCCTCTGACGGATGCGTTGCCGGAGGATCTGTTCTGTCACCGGCCAAGTATCAGGCCCTCGGTTCAAAGGCTATCGTGATGGGAGCAGACGGATTCATGCAGCACCCCAACACCCACATGATGGAAGAGGACGAATACGATCAGTTCATCGAGGATCCGTATGCATTCATGGTGGAAGTCGGAGCACCCAGAGTCAACAGGAACCTTGACTATAAGAACAATCCCATCGGAGCTCTCAAGGCCATCACCCAGGCCAACTCCATCTCCGCCGCGGTCATGGGCAACACAGCCAAGGTCAGCGCCAAGATGGCAGCCAAGTACGGTTATCCCTCGGGAGCGAGAGTAAGGGGCGGCGGCGGATACGCACCCCTGGACATCCTTTCCGACCAGCTGAGAAGCTTCTCCGGAATGCTGACCGATATCAGAAGACGTCCTGATAAGGTCGCGGCAGCCGTTGAAGCGATGTTCCCCTGGGAGTACGAGCACTGCAAGTGCCAGGATATCGAGCACTATTCGAGAGAAGCAGTCGCGAACTATCCTCTGCACATGGCAACGTTCATGAGGCCCAAAGATTTCGAGAAACTCTGGTGGGAGCCCTGGCTCAAGATGATTACCAGCTATGCCGCAATGGGCGTGCGTTCCGGAGCATTCCTCGAGGACAACTGGGACAAGCTTATCGACTATCTCCAGGATGTACCTACAGGAACCCAGTTCACCTTCGAGTACACTGACGCCAAGACCCTCAAGGAAAAGCTCGGCAAGAAGTGCGTTCTCGGCGGCGGATTCCCGCTCAAGTACTTCAGCCAGTGCACCAAGGATGAAGCCATCGACAAGGCCAAGGAATGGCTCGACATCATGGCCCCCGGCGGACAGTACTACTTCGGACTCGACAAGAGCGCCCTCGTTCTCGCTGACGTTAACCTCGAGAACATGAAGGCCGTTGTTGAGACCGTTCTCGAGTACGGCAAGTATGACAACCCCGGAGAGTCCTGCGGAGAGATCTTCCACAAGGAAGACTACACCGAGATGAAGGTCGACGAATTCAAGAGCCGCGACTTCCTCACCTGGGAAGAGTACAAGGCACTGAACCCGAACACTCCGGAATCAGCAAAGAAGACCGTTATGGATCAGGAAGTTGCTATCCGTTCGTTCTACTACGGACTGATGCAGTAAGCACAGCTTCAAGTATATTTCGGATATCTTCAGGGACAGCTTCGGCTGTCCCTTTTCCTTGTCCCGGGACCCAATAAAAAAACTCTTCCCGGACAGGGAAGAGCTCCGACACTGTCTACCAGCTCTGATTTGATTCCTTCATCAGATTTACATAATCGCGTCCCAGGACGTTGTAGTCGTGGGCGTTCGAGAAGAGAGGCTTCTTGCCGTTCTTTTTCATGATGGCGTTGATCTTCTGGGTAAGATCCAGGATGTAGTTGAGCCTCTTTCCGTAAACCTCCTGCTTTTTCTTGACGTCGATCTTCGGGTCGATAAGATACTTCGTGAACCTGAGGCCCTTTATGAGGCGAAGCACTTCCTTCCTGTCGCTGTCGGGAAGATCCGCGACCAGCGTGTCAATGTGTCTGTTGTTCTTTGAAAATAAACCCATTATCAATTATCCTCCGTATTCCTTAGTCTTGATCAGATATACTTTTTTTCACCGGGCGAGCTGATCCGGCAGATGCTGCCGTCCTCTATGAGGTATGCTTCGCCGCAGAGCATTTCCATGGAGCCGTCCCCCATGATATAGCTGCCGTCGCACAGAGCGTAAAACCTGTGTCCTATACTGTCGGGCAGGGTGATGTCCTCAAAAAGCCTCTTTCCGTCCAGCGTCAGATCCTTCGTGTCGTTGTAATGGGGGATGATCTTTGTCTGGGTTATGCCTAGTCCCGGCAGGAATCTCAGATAATCCCCGTCCAGTGATTCCCCCTCCAGTTCCGGCTGGGCGTAGACTATCCCCGCGCAGTTCATGGTCCCTGCGCTGATGCCGATAAGCGTGCCTCTGAAGGAACCCATGAGGTCTCTTAGCCCGAGACGTCTGAAAAATGCGTTCTGGGTGGGCACATGGCCTCCGGCGAGGATCACGAGGTCGCTTCCCTTTACGAGCTCCTGAGAATCCTGCTCGTTTCTCGAGTCCAGGATATGATAGGAGGCAAGCCGGATGCCGGCATTTTCAAGGGCCGCTTTCACCGTGTCGCCGAAACGGTCGTTTCCCTCAAGGGAGGAGGGATCCGCGCAGATGAACAGGCAGTGTCTTTCCCCCTGGCAGCGGTACGCCACCTCGTCGGCAAGATCGTTCGTGTCATCCATCACCGGGCAGCGTCCTTTAAGAAGACTGCTGGTAAGAAAATAGAACATCGTTTTCTCCTGGGTGTGCGGACGGATACATGATCCCCGCGGGGATCCGGCTCTGTCCGCCGGTACAATAATAACACTTTTTTCGGAGTTAATAAAGGATTTTTCCATGTACCGGATGTATACCGAAGGGAAGAACGCTAAGAGGTGCCGTTCGCGGGACAAAAGGGATGTTTGCCGGGGGATCAGCCTTAGACAGGCTCAAATTTCCGAAAAGATGCTGTATTCGAAGGAATGGGGGGAAGGAAACGTGAGGGAACCGGTCTGTTCCAAGGCAGTTATTTTATAAAACATT
>JAGACT010000075.1 GCA_017613995.1 Eubacteriaceae bacterium | reverse complement strand
TATCACACTCTTATGTTAGATCTCGACAGCGTATTTGTATCTTCGGTCAGAAACGATCTTCTTTACACGGTACAATGTCACCTGTCCGCTGAAAAAACCGACGGGGATCATATCACTATGGTATGATCCCCGGTTTTAATTATTACACTTTGGGTGCTGAATAATCCCCTTCAGACTCCCCTGAAGATCACCTTCAGGGTGTTCCAGAAATAATACGGGACCAGGAAGTCCGTGTGGTAGAAGTCCGATACGGTGAAGTATATGTTGTTCTTTTCGGGATCCGGTCCGTAGGAAAAGCAGCTCTGCTTCGTCAGGACGTTGACCTGCTGCTTTATCATGGGATAATCGGCGGGGCCACCTCCCGTGGCATAAATGAACACGGGCAGTTCGGGATGGGCCTTCATGCCCGCGGTGATGTAATCCACCACCTTCTCGTCGGTATCAAGACCGCCTTCCCGGGTCTCTCCCCTGATGCCCGCGCTCATGGGGCTGAACCATCTGAAGTATTCCAGATTGTGATGGATCATTTTCCATGTGAAGGCTCCTCCTCTGGAATAGCCCGAGAAGCACCTGTGATCGCGGGTGGCCCTGATGCCCTCCGGAGAGGGATCGGTAAGGTACGTATTGTACTTCATCTCCACCGCGGGGATGATGTTCTCTATCACTTCCCTGTGGTAATTGCCCACAATGCCGTCCCACCAGCCGTCTCCCGCGGGAGTGTTGCCGGTGATGAGTCTTTCCTGGGCCTGGGCCATGGGATCGAAGTAATATGTCACGGACACCACGATGCAGGGCTCGATCTCCCCTGACTCGAAGAGCATGTCTATCATGGGCTTGTTGCCGCCTATGGCAAAGATGTCCGGGCCGCAGGTGTTGCCGTGCTGGAAGTAGAGCACGTTGTACTTCTTTTCCTTGTTTTCGGGATCATAGCCCCAGGGCAGATATGCGTAGCAGTACTTGGAGTAGGTCTTTCCGTCCTCGTATACGTCCGTGGTATAGTCCACTCTCTCCACGGTGCCCTTCTTTGAGGGCACCCCGGTTCTCAGGTACGGGTTCTCCTCAAAAACTGTGGCGAAACCGATGACTTCACCGGGAGCCGTGGTTACTTTTCTGAATTCGCTCATTTCGTTTCCTCCGCTTAGTCTCTCAGACGCCCTTGAAGATGACCTTCAGGGAGTTCCACAGATAGTAGGGCACTAGGAAATCGGTATGGTAGTAGTCAGATACGGAGAAGTAGATGTTGTTCTTTTCGGGATCGGTGCCGTAGCTGAAGCAGGGTTCGTGGGTCAGGTACCTGAGCTGTACCTTCATGTCCGCGGAATCCTCCGGGCCTCCGTCGGTGCAGTAGATGAAAAACGGAAGCTCGGGATGCTCCTTCATGGGGGAGGTCACGTAATCGATGACTTCCTGCTCCGTCAGGGTCTCCTTGTTGGTGCGCTTGTCTCCCCTGGTGGCGCAGCTCATGGGAGAATACCATCTGAAGTACTCGAAGTTGTGATGGATCTCCCTCCAGGTGTTGACGCATCCCCTGGAGTAGCCGCAGAAGCATCTGTGGTCGCGGGAGGCCTTTATCGCCTCGTCGGTAGCGTCGGTAAGGTATGTGTTGAACTTGGTCTCCACCGCCGGGATGATGTCCTGGACCACTTCCTTGTAGTAGTTGGGCACGCAGTCGTCCCAGCCGCCGTCTCCTGCGGGGGTCCTTCCCACCAGCACTCTCTTCTCACCGTCGAAGTAGGGATCGAAATAGTAGGTGATGGACACCATGATGCAGGGATCTATCTCCCCCGAATCGAAGAGCATGTCGATCATGGGCTTGTTGCCGCCTATGGCGAACATGTCCGGGGCACAGGTGTTGCCGTGCTGGAAGTAGAGCACGTTGTACTTCTTGTCCTTGTTCTCGGGATCGTAACCGTAGGGCAGATATACGTAGCAGTACTGTGAATAGGTCTTTCCGTCCTCGTAAACGTCGGTGGTGTAGTCCACTCTCTGGATGGTGCCCTTCTTTTTGGGGACTCCGGTCCTCAGATAGGGATTCTCCTCGAAGACCGTCTCGAAATCGATTATCTCACCGGGCTTGGTGATTATCTTTCTGAATTCGCTCATCTTAAATCCTTCTTTCTTCGTTTATTGTTTTGACTTCAGCGTGAAAACCGGAGCCGCAAACGGCTCCGGGGATAATAATGTTATGCTCAGACACCCTTGAAGATGACCTTCAGGGAGTTCCACAGATAGTAGGGCACCAAAAAATCGGTATGATAGTAATCCGATACGGCAAAGTAGATGTTGTTCTTTTCGGGATCGTTGCCGTAGCTGAAGCAGCTCTCGTGGGTCAGGTACTTTAACTGTACCTTCATCTCCGCCACGTCCTCCTCGCCGCCGTCGGTGCAGTAGATGAAGAAGGGCAGCTCGGGATGGGCCTTGATGGGACCGGTCACGTAGTCGATGACTTCCTGTTCGGTCATGGCTTCCCTCATGGACTTGTTGTCGGCCCTGGCCATGCAGCTCATGGGGCCGAACCATCTGAAGTACTCGAAGTCATGGTTGAGCATTCTCCAGGTATTCACGGCGCCCCTGGAATAGCCGCAGAAGCATCTGTGGTCGCGGGAGGCCTTCTTGGCCTCGTCGGAGGCGTCGGTAAGGTACGTGTTGTACTTCGTTTCCACCGCGGGGATGATGTCCTTGACAACTTCCTTGTAGTAGTTGGGAACGCAGCCGTCCCAGCCGCCGTCTCCTGCGGGCACTCTTCCCTTCAGGACTCTCTCTTCTCCGTCCTCGTAGGGATCGAAGTAATAGGTGATGGACACCATGATGCAGGGATCTATCTCCCCCGAATCGAAGATCATGTCTATCATGGGCTTGTTGCCGCCTATGGCAAAGATATCCGGGGCACAGGTGTTGCCGTGCTGGAAGTAGAGGACATTGTACTTCTTGTCCTTGTTGTCGGGATCGTAGCCGTAGGGCAGATATACATAGCAGTACTTTGAATAGGTCTTGCCGTCTTCATAGACATCCGTGGTATAGTCAACTCTCTCGATGGTGCCCTTTTTCTTGGGAACACCGGTGCGCAGATAGGGATTCTCTTCAAAAACGGTCTCAAAATCGATTATCTCACCGGGCTTGGTGATCACTTTTCTGAATTCGCTCATTTGTGGCTCCTTTTCTAATATTTTTATACTTTTAATCAGTATATCATAATTTAGGCTCTTCTGCAACGAAATAGTTTTCCGGCGAAAAGACTACATCCGATAGCGGATATAGTAGATCACCAGCATGTGAAGGGGATATACTGCGTAGAAGAAGTATTTCAGAAGATCCCCCTTCACGAAGCCTCTTTTGCCGTTGTACAGGCTTATGGGAATGAAGGCGAGGCCAGCTTTCCAGGTGGATGATAAAATGCAGCTGCCCACCACAGCCCGGTGGAGCCTGCTGTCCCGAAGAAGGTACATCAGAAGTATAAAGGCGAACCCGCGGCACCCGTAGTCAGACTTGATCAGAAACGTCATAAGGAGCAGCCCCAGCAGAAGCGGGGCCTGCCGGCGGATATCGTCCCGGAAGCGGTCCATCACCCATATGCCGGCAAGGCCCAGAAACAGCGTGAAGAACACGTTCTGGGAGCTTGGATACAGATACGTACCGGTGTGTTCCAGGTTCCAGGGTATCTCCGAGAGTATGGCAAATAAAAGCAGGTTCAGGCTGTACTGTCTTACGTCCCTGGTATGCAGATAGCCTTCCGCCAGAAGGAAGGCGTAAATGGGAAAGCTGATCCTTCCTATGGTACGCATCAGGGTATACAGGGTAAGGGTGTATCCTGAGACGCGAAGCAGTACGGTGGTATTGTTCTGCATCAGGAAAACGGCCGTATGATCGATAAGCATAGTCACCACGGCAATGAGCTTAAGCATGCTTCCGTCGAGTATCTGAAACCGTTTGGTTCCTTCCTTCTGAGTCATGTCCCATCCTCCCGATTATTCTCTCAGTGCGTTTTCGTCAGTATGATACAGCTGTCAGTAAAAAACTCCCCCGGATCACTTTCGGATCCGGACTGTTTCCACTTGTTCTAATATTTCCTTCCGGCTTTAGCCAATTCTTCCTGTGCTCTCTTGGAACCCAGTTGGGCGGATGCCGTCACAGCATCCCAGTAGTGCTCCGCACTTTTAGGGAAATCCGGTGAATCTTGGGCATAACAGCCGGCAAGCTGATTAAGGGACTCATATTTTAACACCGGATCGTCTTCAGCCGTAGTAGCCATGGCCGCGATCTCGGCCCAGACGGTAGCCATTCCCGGATCCGCAGGCACCCCGCAGCCTTTCATGTGATTGTAACTGAGCCTGAGCATTGCTGCTCCGCTATAGTTCAGGGCACCGCTGCGGATCATTTTATTGGCTTCCTCGGTATCATCCCCCAAGGGAGCATAAATGTATGACAGCTTTTCTTCATTTTCTGATCTGAATAATTCATCGTCCCAAACATGTTTGATGAATTCATTATCCCCATCAGCCAGTTCCTGCGCATATGAACGCATCTTTTTCTCTCCGCTTTTCCAAATGGGTACGAGGCTGATCTGCCAGCGTTCCCTTGCTATCTTCCAGTCGGCGATATCCTCCCTGGCTCTGCTCAACTCAGATGAAAAGAACCCCTGTGCATCAATGAGTTCTTCGGTACTAACGCCCTTCAGAATATCATGTGCAACCCGAAGTACCAGTCTCGCATCAAACGCTTCGAACATTTTGTCAGATGCGGCCATGACGGCTTCCTGAAGCTCTTCGGACTTCTTCGCCTGTCTTGTTTTCAGCGAAGCCAGACTTATGCTGGAATAGACGATCATGCCGGCGCAGGCGACCAGCACCACGGGAAACGAAAGGGGTTTCTCCACCACGTTGGCGTATACAATGGTCAGAATAATCCCGCCTACGGCTCCGACCATACCGTTGTCCAGTACCCTGCCGAGGGCAACGGACATGGAGATGATGCATGCTAAAAATGAGACGATCGCAAGTGCGGTATACCAGGAAGCGGATTCATACTGGGCGAACCTGTTGGCCTGCAGATACATTACGCCGCATATCGCAGCCAGAATGACCGACGACCAAGTGACCACTGATGTCCTTTCCTTCTCATCCCTCAGATACTTACGGGCGGATTCCTCCAGATTGTCTCTTCTGAGCACAGCGTACTTGAGGTCGGCTGAATACGGGCCGTTCAGTTCCTCCTCGCTGAACTGGGGCATGGTTACCCTTCTCGGAAAGTACCGGGTCACGTTCTCGGTCATGTACTGCTCGTATGCTTTTGCATCGCTTTTATCGGGGATGTTCGTTTCCTTCTCCGTCATCGTTCGTCTCCTGGACATGTTTTTTTCGATTATATCATATCTGATCCCAGTATGTTTCCGGCTTTTCAGCGAAAGCCTTTCCAGAGGAAAAATGCCCGGAAACACAAAAAGACGGGCCTGCTTTATAACAGGGCTCGTCTTGGGTTTACAACCGAGTTCAAAACCTACATCTTTACGCCGTGGGTCCTTCTGTATTCCTCCGCCTGAGAGAGCATCTCCCCCGCAGAGGAAAGGGTCACGTCCGTGAGCTCCACTCCGGAGATCATCCTGGCTATCTCCGCGGTCCTCTCTTCTCCGGATACTTCCGTGACCACCGTGGCGGTCCTGCTGCCGGTGACTTCCTTTTCGATCACCATGTGGGTGGAGGCCATGGAGGCTATCTGGGGAAGATGGGTTATGCAGATTATCTGGTGGCTGGAACTGAGTTCGCACATCTTCTGGGCCACCACCTGGGCCGTGCGGCCGGAGATGCCGGTATCGATCTCGTCGAAGATCAGGGTATCTGTGCGGTCCGCTTCCGCGAAGATGGACTTGAGGGCCAGCATGATCCTGGAGACTTCTCCTCCGCTGGCGACTTTGGTAAGGCTTTTCACTTCCTCGCCGGCGTTGGTGGATATGAGAAACTCCACTTTGTCTATACCCGTGGAGGAGAGGGTCCTTCCGTCGAAGGGGGCGAAGGCGACCTCAAAGGATACGTTCGACATGTTAAGCTCTGAGAGGACTGCTATGAGCTTCGAAGAAAGCTCCTTTGCGGTATCCCGGCGCTTTTCGGACAGAAGGGCGGAAAGCTCCATGTAGCGGTCCCTGGCCTCTTCGTATTCCTTCCTGGCGGAGGCCAGCTCCCTGTCGATATTTCTTATGAGGGACAGCTGCTTTTCCGTCTCTTCCCTGTAGGAGAGTATCTCTTCTATGCTCTCGCCGTAGCGGCGTTTGAGCTTTTCTATCATGGAAAGCCTGGCGGATAGGGTGTCCATCACCTCCGGTGAGAATTCCAGGGAACTTCTGTAGTCCCTGAGGGATACCACCGCGTCGTCCAGGCTCACGTAGGCCTCCGATACGGCTTTTGAAAGCTCCTTAAGGGACGGATCCAGCTTCACCGCTTCCTCCAGCTTCGCCGAGGAATCGTTCAGCACGGAAAGCAGGCTCATC
>JAGACT010000074.1 GCA_017613995.1 Eubacteriaceae bacterium | reverse complement strand
CGGGACGCGCCCACGCCCACGAACATCTCCACGAAGTCCGATCCGCTTATGGTGAAGAAGGGCACGCCCGCCTCTCCTGCGGTGGCCCTTGCGAGAAGGGTCTTTCCGGTACCGGGGCTTCCCACCAGCAGCACTCCCTTGGGGATGCGGGCCCCCAGCTTCTCATAGCGCTCCGGGTGCTTGAGGAAGTCCACGATCTCGGCCAGCTCGGCCTTTTCCTCGTCGGCTCCGGCCACGTCCTCGAAGGTGACCGACTTGTCGGAGGATGAGAACATCCTGGCCTTGCTCTTGCCGAAGTTCATCACCTTCCCGTTGCCTCCGCTCTGCTGGGTTATGAAGAAGAACGCCACGAAGCCGATGACCACGAAGGTCATGACCGTCATGAGGATGCTCGACCAGCTCTCCTCCGAGAGGGTATCGTATACGATATCCATCTTTCCGGGATTCGCCGTGTCGTAGTTTATGAGAAGATCGTTCACCTTGTCGGCGGGGGCGTAAAGCAGCACTATGCCCACTCCCTCGGCGGTGGTCTTCTTCAGGACGGCCTTCACGTAGGCCACGTTGTTCTTGCCCATGGCGATCTCGACGGTGTCGATCATGCCGTTCTCGACGTAGTCGGAAAACTCATTGAATGATATCTCCTGCTTTGCGGGAGACGATGAGAAGAATCCTCCTCCGGAGGCGCTCATCATGAAGACGTACGCCCCCACCAGGATGACTATATAGAACAAAAGCGTTCCGATTCCGCGGTTTCTTTTCAAAGTTTCTCTCCTTGGGGAAAATCTATTTTAAATGTATCACCTGCGGTGATTTTTCACGAGAGCCTTTCTTCAACTTAATGAAAGATTAATCAGGAATACACCTCTTCCTTCAGCACCCCGATGTAGGGCAGGTTGCGGTAGCGCTCGTTATAGTCCAGCCCGTAGCCCACCACGAACTCGTCCGGCACGGTGAAGCCCACGTAGTCCGCTGTGACGTAGTCGCATTCCGCGCGGTCCGCGCGGTCCTTCAGAAGCAGAGTGCAGATCTTTATGCTCCTGGCGCCCCGGTGCTCGAAGCTCTTCTTTAAAAAGCTCAAGGTGAGTCCCGTGTCCAGGATGTCCTCCACGATCAGGATGTCGCGGCCCTCCAGCGAAGCGTCCAGGTCCTTGACTATCTTCACCTCTCCGCTGGTGCGGGTGCCAGAATAGCTGGACACCGCCATGAAGTCGATCTGCACGGGGCAGTCCATCTCCTTGACCAGGTCGGCCATGAAGATGAAGGCTCCCTTGAGCACGCACAGCACTATGGGATTCCTGTCCCGGTACTCCTGTGTGAGGATGGCTCCGAGCTCGCGGATCCGCGCGCGCAGAGCGTCTTCTTCTATGAGGATCTTTTTGATGTCGTTATTCATGATCAGTCCTCCCCGGAAACCGAATATTCTATGCGAAGCACCCTGACGGTGCCCTCAGTGACTTTGCATCGCTCGGAGCAGGCCATGCCCGGTATCGCAGCCACCCCCTCCCCGTCGCAGATGAGGGGATAGAGCGCCCTCTGATCCCGGGGCAGCTTCCTGTCTATGAAGAAGCGCCTGACGCTCTTCGTGCCCTTCATCCCCACCGGGGTGAAGGAGTCGGCTTCCCTGCGGCTGCGGGCCAGAGGAAGTCCTTTTATTTTATCATAGTCGATAAACGTTACCATCCCTTCCCCGGGATTCTTTTCGATTTTTTGAACGAAGGAGCACCTCAGGCACCCTCCCCCGGGCAGACGGGTCGTGCCGGGGATCGTGAGGGGTTCCAGGAAGGCGGCGGCCTCCCCGGAGGGCATGGAGGTGCCGAAAATCATGTCGGAGTAGCTCCTCTCGCAGACGACTCCCGACAGGCAGATCTTCCAGGCTGTGGAGGGGGAATCCATCATCTCTCCCAGCGCTTCGATGCTGGCGCGGCTGATGTCCCTTCCCCGTCCCAGCATGGATGCGGCGCTGCTCACGAGCTCGTAGCGGGCGGGGGCGCTGAGGGAGCGCAGACCTTCGAAGGAACAGCACACCCTGCCGTCCCTCTGCCCGAGGGGCACTGCCAGGGCTTCCCTGCGGGCGCTCTCCAGGTAGTCCCCCGCCGTCTCCGACAGCCTCACCAGGGCCTCCCGGATGCGGGGGTTCTCCCTCTCCAGCAGCGGCATGATGTCCATCCTTACGCGGTTTCGGGAGTAGTCCCTCATGGCGTTCGTGGAATCATTGACGTACTGAATACCGAGGCTCTCCAGGGCAGATACTATCTCGTCCCTTCCGAGGCACACAAGGGGCCTGGCTATCCAGCCGTCCCTCAGGGGGCTTATGCCGGCAAGGCCTCTGAGGCCGCTGCCCCGGATGATGTGCATGAGGATGCTCTCGGCGCAGTCGTCCATGTGGTGGGCGGTCACCGCCCGCTCGAAGCGGTCCCTGACACTCTCCATGTATTCGTAGCGGGCCTTCCTGCCCATGCTCTCCTCGCTGAGAAGGGCCGCCTTCGCCTCCGACGGGATATCCCGCCTGACGGCGGTGAAGGGGACGCCCAGACGGCCGCAGAGCTCACGGCAGAAGTTCTCGTCCCGGTCCGCCTCCTCCCCCCGGATCATGTGGTTTAGGTGGAACGCCCCGACGTGCAGGTCCTCCTCTTCCGAGAGGGCGAGAAGAAACATCAGGGCGAAAACGGAGTCCGCCCCTCCGCTCAGGGCCAAAAGGACCCTGGAGCCAGGGGGAAGAAGGCCCCTTTCCCTGCAGAAGGAAGCCGCCTTTTCGTATGCACTGGTCTTTCTGAAACCGACTGTAAGCTTATCCATACAGTAATTATACACTCCGGGGGGATCTATTCGGCACCTGCGGGAATAATTATGCGCGATATGTCCCCCGTAATGCCCCCTGCGGTTTCGAAACGCGGGGTATTGTGGTATAATCCATGATGTATATTTATGCACAGCCGAAAGGAACGATATGGGACTTATAAGTTCTTTCAAGAGCATGCTGGAAAACAGGGAGCTCAGAAAATATCAGAAGATCGCCGACGACGTCATGGCAAAGGACGAAACCTACCGCGCCATGTCCGAGGAGGAGCTCCGGGGGGTGACGGGAAAGCTCAGGGAGCGCCTGGCCGCGGGCGAGAGCCTGGAGGACATCATGACCGACGCCTTCGCGGCCGTCAGGGAAGCCTCCGGCAGGACCATAGGCATGAGGCACTTCCCGGTGCAGATCATGGGCGGCGCGATCCTTCACGACGGCAACATCGCCGAGATGAAGACCGGTGAGGGAAAGACCCTGGTGGCCACCCTGGCGGCCTACCTCAACGCCCTTCCCGGCAGGGGAGTGCACGTGGTGACGGTGAACGACTACCTGGCCGGCCGTGACGCCGAGTGGATGGGACCCATCTACGAATACCTGGGCATGAGCGTGGGCGTCATCATCCACGGCCTGGACCAGGCCCAGAAGAAGCAGGCCTATCTGTGCGACATAACCTACGGTACCAACAACGAGTTCGGCTTCGACTACCTGCGTGACAACATGGTGGTCCGCAAGGAGGACCTGGTCATGAGGGAGCTGAATTACGCCATCATAGACGAGGTGGACTCCATCCTCATCGACGAAGCCCGCACGCCCCTTATCATCTCCGGAAGCGGCAGCGAATCCACCCAGCTCTACCAGAAGGCCAACAGCTTCGCGGCCTCCCTGCGGGAGGGGGACTACACCATCGAGGAGAAGGAGAAATCCGTGACACTCACCGAGAGCGGTACGGAAAGGGCGGAAAAGTACTTCGGCATAGAAAACCTCAGTGACCTGTCCAGCCTGGATATCCTGCACCACATCAACCAGGCCCTGAAGGCCCGCTACATCATGAAGCGGGACGTGGACTACGTGGTCTCGGACGGAGAAGTGGTGATAGTGGACAGCTTCACCGGAAGGCTCATGCCGGGCAGGCGCTATAACGAGGGCCTGCACCAGGCCATAGAGGCCAAGGAGAAGGTGAAGGTCGCCCAGGAATCGGTGACCCTGGCCACCATAACCTTCCAGAACTACTTCAGGCTGTATTCGAAGATCTGCGGCATGACGGGCACCGCCAAGACCGAGGAGGCCGAGTTCTCCGAGATCTACGGCATGCAGGTCATGTGCGTGCCCACCAACCGCCCGATGATCCGCGAGGACCTCAACGATTCGGTGTACCGCACCGAGAACGCCAAGTTCAAGGCGGTGGTGGAGGAGATAAAGAGGAGGCACGCCACGGGACAGCCGGTGCTGGTGGGCACCATCTCCATCGAAAAGAGCGAGAAGCTCTCCACCATGCTCAAGCGCGCGGGCATCCCCCACAAGGTCCTCAACGCCAAGAAGCATAAGGAGGAGGCGGAGATCATCGCCCAGGCGGGCCAGATGAACGCCGTCACCATCTCCACCAACATGGCGGGAAGAGGAACGGACATCGTGCTGGGAGAAGGCGTGAGGGAACTGGGAGGACTGCACATCATAGGCACGGAAAGACACGAATCCCGCCGTATCGACAACCAGCTCAGAGGAAGAGCGGGGCGCCAGGGGGATCCGGGCTCAAGCCAGTTCTTCATCTCCATGGAGGACGACCTGATGCGCATGTTCGGTTCGGAGCGCACCATGGCCCTCACGGACAAGATCGGCATGGACGACGAAACGGCCCTGGAAGCGGGGATCCTCTCCAAGGGCATCGAGAACGCCCAGAAGACGGTGGAGGGCCGCAACTACGGCATAAGGAAGTACGTGCTGCAGTACGATGATGTCATGAACAAGCACAGGGAGGTCATCTACTCCCAGCGCAGAAGGGTCCTGGAGGGAGAGGACGTCTCCGGCACCATCCGGGACATGATAGAGGAAGTCACGAAGAATACCGTCGACACCTTCACGGTGTTCGCCGATCCTGAGGAAAAGTGGGACCTGGAGAAGCTCTCGGAGCGTTTTGCCGCCCTCTACGGCGTGGAGGTGAGCTTTGCAGAGGGCAGCGAGCCCGACGAGATGTACGGAACCGCCCTGGAGGCCATGCTGGCCAGAAAGGACCTCAAGGAGAAGGAGATCGGCAGCGAGGCCATGAGGGACGCGGAAAGAAGGATCCTTCTGAGGGTCGTGGACTCGAAATGGATGGATCACATCGACGCCATGGATCAGCTCAGGGCCGGCATAGGCCTGAGAGCCTACGGGCAGAGCAGCCCCATACAGGCCTACACCCAGGAAGGCAGCGAGATGTTCGACGCCATGAACGAATCCATCATTGAGGAGACGGTCAGGCTCATCTACAACTTCCGCATCGTGACCATCCCCGTCACGGAGGCTCCCAAGATCCCGGACCGTTCCCCCGGAGAGGGCGTGACTAAGACCGTCAGCGCCGCCGGAGGAAAGATAGCCAAAAACGCCAAGTGCCCCTGCGGGAGCGGCAAGAAGTACAAGCAGTGCTGCGGCAAGGGCCTGTTCTGACATATTTGAAAAAACCACAGTAAAGGATGTGATCGTTTGTTTTTGATCGATGAACTGAAGAACGAATTCGAACTCTTAACGAAACAGATGGAAGAAATGGGGTGTTCTCTTTGACGTCGAGGGCGCCAGAGAGAAGATAAGATCCCTTGAAGAGGAAATGAACGGTGCCGACTTCTGGAACGACAATGACCATGCCAACGAGGTGGTCATGGAAGTGCGGGACCTCAAGGACAAAATAGAGGATTACGACAGCGCGTCGGAGTGCGCCGAGGAAGTGTCGATACTGGTGGAGATCTACGACGACGATCCCTCGGAGGAGAACGAAGCGGAGCTCAGCGCGGGATGGGACGCCTTCAAAAAGGCCTTCGAGACCTTCAGGCTGTCCACCATGCTCTCCGGGGAATACGACGGCAACAACGCCATACTCTCGATCCACCCCGGTGCCGGAGGCACCGAGAGCCAGGACTGGGCCGACATGCTTCTGAGGATGTACACCCGCTACGGGGAGCGCAACCGCTACAGGGTCACCATGCTGGACTACCTGGAGGGAGACGTGGCGGGCATCAAGAGCGTCACCCTGCTCTTCGAGGGAAAGCATGCCTACGGCTACCTCAAGGCCGAAAAGGGAGTGCACCGCCTGGTGAGGATCTCCCCATTCAACGCCGCGGGAAAGCGCCAGACCTCCTTCGCATCCGTGGACGTGCTGCCGGAGATACACGAGGCCTCCACCATTGAGATAGATCCCAAGGATCTGAGGGTGGACACCTACCGCTCCAGCGGAGCCGGCGGACAGCACATCAACAAGACCGATTCGGCGGTCAGGATCACCCACCTGCCCACGGGAATCGTGGTGGCGTGCCAGAACGAGCGCAGCCAGATCCAGAACAGGGCCAAGGCCATGGAGATACTCACCTCCAAGCTGATGGAACTGATGCATCGGGAGCACAAGGAGAAGCTCTCGGACCTGCAGGGGGATTTCGGCCAGATCGCCTGGGGCAACCAGATAAGAAGCTACGTGTTCCATCCCTACACCCTGGTGAAGGATCACCGCACGGGCTACGAGACCGGAAACATCAAGGCCGTCATGGACGGGGAGATCACCGGATTTATCTTTGAATATCTCAAACAGAACATCGGAGAGGAGAATTAACCCATGAATCTGATCACAAACCTCAGAGACAGCGAAGAATGCACCGGCGACTGCAAATCCTGCGGTCTCGAGTGCGAAGAAAAGGACGCCGAGGAAGCTTTAAAGGAGTACGTGCAGGCTCTTCTGGACCGCAAGCTCTTCCGTGTCGGAGTCGCCATGGACGACTCCAGCGTGGCGCAGAAGGTCAGCATGGACAGCGTCATCAAGGTATACGACCTGGACGGCGAAATGAAGGTTGTGGACGAGGAGCTTCTTTTCCCCATGCAGAACGACGTTTCCTCCAGCGGGCTGGCGGACTATCTGAACAAGATGGACGTGAAGGTGCTGCTGACGGGCAACATTTCCCCGGTGCTCAAAGAGCAGATGGAGATACTGGGCATCGACGTGAAGACCGGGGTCAGGGGAAGCGTCCCCTTCGCCCTGAGACAGTATCTTACGGGAAAACTCGGATGAACGCCCCGGCAGGGGAGCCCGGAGCGCTCCCCCGCATGGTATAAATATTGTAAAAATATTAAATTCATACGGTTTTTTTATGGTATAATAACTGAATCGGAAGATTATTCGGAGGAAAGACATGACTAAGTACGGTTTCGTTCTCAGCTCGGACGGATCTAAGAGCTCATTCGAAATAGGCGCATGGAAAGCCATCCGTGAACTCGGTCTCGAGATCAACGCGGTATCCGGCTCCTTCGTGGGTGCGCTGAACGCTGCTCTCATCGCCCAGAACGATTTCGAAAAGGCAGTAAGATTCTGGAGAAACGTATCCTCCAAGGGCCTTCTTGGCGTCAACAGGCACATAGCCCAGCGCTATACGGAGGAATGGTCCCGCACGGATACGAAGGCCTTCAAGAAAAACTACATGATGTACGTCAACGGAAAGAGCGAGGAGCTCGATCCCCTGAGGGACGTAATAGATCTTTTCATAGACGAAAAAGCGGTCAGGCGCTCCGACATAGATTTCGGATTCATCTCCATTTCCCTGCAGACGCTGGAAGCGGAGATGCTGACACTCAAGACCATACCCAACGGGAAGCTCAACCAGTACCTTCTGGCCGCGGCATGCTTCCCCCAGATAACCCAGACCAACCGGGCCGCCGACGCCCAGTTCTCGGCCAGGTACTCACCCTACATAATCGCCGAGAATTTCAAGAGCGACGTTATCATCTCGACGGACGACGTCAACGTGATACCGCCCTCCCTCACCGCTCCGGTGGAGCTGATCCGTTCCTCGGAGATGCTGGAGCTCAACGTCAACGAATCGGCGGAGGAAATGAAAAAGAACATAGTTATGGGATATACCGACACCCTCAAGGCGTTCCATCCCTCCCTGTGCTCCACGTACTTCGTGCCCGACAGCAAGCCGTCGGAAAAATTCGATCTTTTCAAACAGAAGCTGGTGTCTCCGGACATCGACGACCGCAAGCAGTACCTTCTGAAGCTGATCCTGCGTCTGCGGGAGATCACCCCGAAGAACGTCCTGATCCGCCTGTCCCAGATGCTCAAGGCCGGAAACGTCCAGTGCTCGGATATCTATTTCTCCCTGCTGGAGAACCTGGCGCTGATCCTGGGCGTGCCCGCCAACGAGACCTATACACCCGACAGGCTCCTGGAATGCGTCACCAGCACGGCTTCCAGGCTGGCCAGGGAAAACAAGGCGAAGTTCTCGGATCCCATGTTCGTAAAGCAGCTGATCCTCGCGGCTTCGGATGCCACGAACTCGTATCCCAACGCGAACCTGTTCACCCAGTACCTGCTTCTGCTGCTCTCCTGCAAGCCGGAGCTGTACAAGAAGCTGGTGCCCATGCTTTCCACCATGAGCGTGAAGACCCTGGCGGCCTTCGCCACTCTGATATTCATAATGTTCTGAGCTTTCAGAACTCGAAACCGTCCGTAATGCCGTCACGCCTGGCCACATTGATCAGGTAGTCGGCATTTCTTTTTATGCCGCTCTCCCCCAGCAGGGTGCATACCGTGTTGAGGGCCGTGAGAGGCATGTTGTTTTCCCGGGACAGATGGCCCAGTATCACCCGGGTGCAGCCCGAGGCCACCAGCTCCCTCAGGGCAGCGCCGCAGTCGTCGTTGGAGAGGTGCCCCCGCTCGGAGAGGATCCTCTGCTTCAGCACCGGCGGGTAGCTGCCCGTCCGGAGCATGTCCACGTCGTGGTTCGCCTCGATGAGGACGCCCCCGCATCCCGCAAGCTTTTCCATGGCCTCCCGGGTCATGACCCCGGTATCGGTGGATATCCCCGCACGGCTCACTCCGTCGGAAAACACGTATCCCACGCTCTCCGCCGCGTCGTGGGAGGTATGGAAGCTCTCCACCAGCAGGCTGTCATGAAAAGCCACCGGTTCCCCGGTGGTGAATATCCTCACCAGGCTCTCGGCGGGAGCACCCTTCATGCCCTCCACCGCCCTCCAGGTGGCTTCGTTCATGTATACGGGTATCTTGGCCTTTCTGCCTATGACCCCCAGGCCCGCCACGTGGTCCGTGTGCTCGTGGGTCACGAAGATCCCCGATATGTCGCAAAGGGAAAGCCCCAGTTCTCCCAGGGCTTCGGATATTTTTTTCGCTGTATTCCCCGCATCCACCAGGACCCTGAGGCCGTCGCTCTCCACCAGGATGCAGTTGCCCGAGGAACCGGAGTACAGAGGGGTGATCCTGATCATCAGCCGCTTACTCTGGCGATGTCGGCACCGAGGCTGCGGAAATTCTCCACCAGGTCGACATAGCCCCTTTCGATATGCTCCAGATTGTATACTTCCGTGGTGCCCTGTGCTGCGAGGCCCGCGATGACCATCGCGGCTCCCGCCCTGAGGTCGGTGGCCTTAATGGCTGTACCGGTAAGGTGGTCGACGCCGTTGAACACCGCCACGTTCTCGGTCCTCAGAGAGGCGTCCGCTCCCATCTTCACCAGCTCTCCCACGTATTCGAAACGGCTCTCGAAGATGCTCTCGGTAATGCGGGAGCGTCCGTCCGCCAGGCTCATCAGCACCCCCATGGGCTGCTGGAGATCCGTGGGGAATCCGGGATGGGGCATGGTCTTGATGTTGACAGGCCGCAGGGGCCTGTGGCCGATGACCCGGATGGAATCGTCGTATTCGATGACCTCGTTGCCCATCTCCCTGAGCTTGGAGCTGAGGGCCTCCAGATGCTCGGGAATAATGTTCTTCACCAGGATGTCTCCGCAGGTGGCCGCGGCGGCTATCATGTACGTGCCCGCCTGGATCTGGTCGGGAACCACGGAATAGGTAACTCCGTGAAGGCAGTCCACTCCCCTTATCTTGATGGTATCGGTGCCGGCTCCGCTGATGCGGGCGCCCATCAGGTTGAGGCAGTTCGCCACATCCACCACATGGGGCTCCTTGGCGGTATTGTGCAGCACCGTGGTGCCCCCGGCCATAACCGACGCCAGCATGGCGTTGATGGTGGCTCCCACGCTGACGGGATCGAAGGTGACCTCGGCTCCGGTAAGCTCATCCGCCTCCATGGAGATCATCTTTTCGGTTATCTCCACCTTCGCGCCCAGGGCCTCGAAGGCCAGGATGTGCAGGTTGATGGGTCTCTCCCCTATGGGGCATCCTCCCGGCAGGGGCTGGCAGCCCTTCCTGAAACGGGAGAGGAACGCTCCCAGTATGTAATAGGAAGCTCTGAGCTTCGTGGCTTCCTCCACTATCAGTCCCACGTTCTCGAAGCGTATCCCCGAGGGATCAACAGTGAGACGGTCGCCTTCCCTTTCGAGCTTGGCTCCCAGCTTCTCCAGCATGGTGATGTATATGTTCACGTCCTGTATGTTCGGTAGGTTGTCTATCACCATGGGCGAGTCGGCCAGGATGGCCGCGGGCAGGATACCCAGAGCGGCGTTCTTGGCTCCGCTGATGGATACCTCTCCCTTCAGAGGAACTCCTCCATGGATAACTATCCTATCTGCCATTGTTTTGCCTTCCTTTCAGGAGTATATTGAATCGTTCGGGTATGGGGCTCTCGAACTCCACGTATTCCCCCGTGGAGGGATGGATGAACCCCAGGGTGCATGCATGCAGCAGCTGCCCGTCAAACATCCTGTCCAGTTCGGTGCCGCCGGAATACAGGGGGTCGCCGATGACGGGATGGCCGATATACTTCATGTGGACCCTGATCTGGTGGGTCCTTCCGGTCTCCAGAGTGACGTACACGTGGGTGAAGCCCTCGTAGAGCCCCGCCGTCTCGAAATGGGTGACGGCCCTCTTGGAATTGCGGGCTGTCACCGTGAAGGCGAGTCTGTTCGCGGGATCCCTTCCTATGGGGGCGTCTATGGTCCCCCTCTTCTCGGAAAGGATGCCGTTGAGAAGAGCTGTGTACCTTCTGGTTATCGAGTGCACCCTGAACTGCTCCGCCAGGGCTTCGTGGGCGCGGTCGTTCTTGGCCACCACCAGAAGGCCCGAAGTGTCCTTGTCTATCCTGTGGACTATGCCGGGACGGATGACCCCGTTGATGGCGGAAAGGCTGTCCAGGTGATACATCAGGGCATTCACCATTGTGCCGTCGAAGTTGCCGTTGGCGGGATGCACCACCATGCCCGCGGGCTTGTCCACCACCGCGATGTCGGCGTCCTCGTACACTATGTCAAGGGGTATGTCCTGGGGCACCGCGTCCAGCACGGCGGTATCCGGCAGGACCGCCTCTATCACGTCACCCTCCCTGAGCTTCAGGGAAGGCTTGACGGGTCTTCCCGCCAGGGTGACCATTCCGGAATCGAAGGATTCCTTCAGGCTCTGCCTGGAAAAGCCCCCGGCATGGTCCGCAAGGAACCTGTCCGAGCGCATGCCGGCCTCCTCCCGGGATACCGTAAGTATGATCTTTTCCATAAAGTCTCCTTAAGAGAACTTTTTTACGTCGATCTTGATATTGCCCTTCTTCGTCTGGCCCGCCACCTTCTCCACCACGAAGCGTCCCTTGGAACGGACGGAGACGATGTCCCCCTCCTTCACGTCCCTGCCGGGCTTGGTTATGACCTCATGATTGATGAAGACCTTCTCGCCCTTCACGAAGGCCGCTGCCTCGTTACGGGAGAGACGGTACACGGCATGGATCAGGGCGTCTATCCTCATGGAGGGGATTATGACGGAGACGGGGGTGAAGCGGGGCTCGTACACCTTCACCTCATCCGGTGACGCGATGCGGGGGATGACCCCGACGCCGCCTATCTGCCTGAGCTCGTCGGCGATGAGCTGCCCGATGGGCCTGGCGACGAAAAGCTGCACCAGGTTGTCCCTGACGGTGATCTCCCCGGTCTGGTCCCGTTCGACCCCCAGGGCCAGCACGCTGCCCAGCACGTCCCGGTGGGACACGCCGCTCTTCTTCGGCAGGGGGATCTGCACGCAGTCTATCGGGAAATCCCGCTCCGATGGAGCCTCGCCCCTGGGATGGACGCAGAGCATCTTCCTCTCGGTGAAGTCATGGCCGCCGAAGAAAGCGCATCCGCTGGCCGGATAGCGGCCCATCTCCCGCTCGATGATGTGCTGGAGATTGGGCTCGTAAAAGTCAGTATATATCCTTATCATACGCTCCGAGGCCATCCTGGCGGACTCCTCGAGGCGCTCCGACAGAAAATCCTTCTGTGCCATGTCATCTCCTAAAAAATGACGGAGACCAAAGATCCCCGTCGGTATTTCACTGTATGATGCACGCTCTATCTGTAACCGTAATCCAGTTCGTCGTCATCCTCGATATATGAGTAGTCTTCGGTGCTCCTGGCCTCGCTGACCGCGCTGTCAGGCTGGATCTCGATCCCCCGGGGAGCGACCACTATAACGTTCTGCTGTATCTGCTGGATCTGTCCGTCCAGTGCGTAAACGGAGCCCTGGACGAAGTCGAAGAGTCTGGTGGTCTCAGACTCGTCGAGGCCTTCCACGTTGACCACCACTGTCATGCCCTTTCTGAGCTCGTCGCAGATGGTCTTGGCGTCGGCCCTCTGGGCTGCCTCCACCACGTAGATGTCGCCTCTGCCCGGGACCCCCGTCGACGGAAGTCCGGTGCGGGGGGGCGTTTCGGGTTCCGGATCGGCTTTCCTGCCGCCGCCGAACAGGCCTCCTCTCGGCTCTCTGGCGGGCCTGTCTTCGATCTCGTAGCCGGGCTCGTTTTCGGTCCTTACGACACCGTTTTCATCCACGGTCTCCACTTCTACGTCAAATCCGAGCTTTTTAAGAAATTTCACAAACCCGTCACTCATCTGACAGTAACCTCCTGATCATATAAACAGGGCCGTGCCGATGCGCACCATGTTGGAGCCGCATTCCACAGCCTCTATGTAATCGCTGCTCATGCCCATCGACAGAACCGACATAGTAATATTATCATATTTTACGGTGCAATCCATAAGATTGTCATAAATATTTCTCGTTTTTTCAAAAAGGGAACACAGGTATCTGCGGTCGTCCGTGGCGGGCGCCATCATCATCAGTCCCTTCACTCTGATGCCCCCGATAAGGCTCATCTGCTCCAGCGCGTCGGGGATCATATTCTCCCTGAAACCGTGCTTGGATTCCTCCCCGGAGATGTTGACCTCCATGAGTACGTCGCTTGTCACTCCCCTTTTCACGCTCATCTCGCCGATGGCCCGGGCCAGATGCACGCTGTCCACGGACTGGATCATGGCCACCTGGCCGATGATGTATTTGAGCTTGTTGGTCTGCAGGGAGCCTATGATGTGCCAGGAGGGATCCCCGGCCACCAGGCCGCACTTGTCGCGGTATTCCTGCACCCGGTTCTCCCCGAGGGTCGTGACGCCGCAGGAGACCAGCTCGCATATCTCCTCCACGCTCCTGGTCTTGGTTACACCCACCAGGGTCACCTTCTCCCCGCCCGCGGGGGCCGCCCTGTCTATGTTTTCGAGTATCTTTTTCACGTTATCTGCTATCACGTCTTTTCCTCCCCTTCAGAAGTATTTCCAGGCCCTCGCTGAGCTCCCCGTTGTCCGCCACCTTCAGGTACGCCTTCCCGTCTATGATGCGGTAGATCTTCACCCTGACGGGATAGACCCCCCCGGCTCCTCCCGGCACGTTCACGTAGTAGCGGCCGTCATCCTCGTAGATGCTCTTCTCGTCCACCACGTAGCAGTTGTGCTCCTCCGTGATGAGCCGCGCTGTGAAGATCCGCTCCTTCCTCAGTTCCCTGATCTCGCCGGTGAGGCCGATGAAGAGAAGCTTGTTCTCCCCGTCGTCGCTGACCTTTATGAGGTTTCCCGAAACGGCGTTGCCCTCCGCGGTCACGAAGGAGATCTCGGGGAACATGATGAACAGGTCCATCCTCCTGAATATGAAGCTGAAGTATCCTCCCTGGGAATCCATGTCGTATCCGTCGGCAAGATCGCTGTACATCAGGGCGGCTTCCTTTTCCTGGGCCACGAACACGTCGGAGGGTATCTTCACCACCGCCACCGCCCTGCTGCCGGAGGTGGAACTGATGAAGAAGCTGTCTTCCGGCAGGCTCTTCTGGGGCTTGAAGGAATCCAGCATGGCCAGGTAGCCGGCGTTCACGTTGTCCATCATGTCCATTTCCATGACGTTTTCATACCCGTCCATGGAAAAACCCACGAAGCCAAGGATCGAAAAGTTCAGGCTTTCGGCGTTCAGGGGCAGCTCCCCGCTCATGGAAAGGTAGCGCTCCCTCATGGCCCACAGCTCCTCCCGCTGGATGTAAATGTACTGCAGAGCCTTCTTCATGATGTAGACTTTTCTGTCGGCCGCCTCCAGCAGGGACGCGTATTCCGAGGCCTTCACGGTGTCCCCGGAAGAGACGGCTTCGTTCATCAGGGCGTCGTACTCCGCCGCCTGACGGTCAGTGGCCAGTATCTCCTTGTAGAGCCTGGCGGGGGTGAGGGTCTCGTCGGAAAGAAGGAAGTCCAGTATCTCCACCTTGGTCTTAACGTAATCCTCCGCCGGGACCGTGTATGTATCCGAGATCAGAGTGGTGCCGGAGATCTTCGTGCCCTCCTCCACCAGCAGGTCCATTCCGGCGCCGGAAGGAAGGATAGCGAACTCCTCGTCCAGGAACAGATACACCCGGGCGTTCTCGGTAAAGGGATGAAGTTCCCTCTCCACCAGGGCGGTCTTCGGGGGTATGATGCCAATGATGAGTCCCAGCAGCACCGCTGCCGAGATGATTATTATCCACATTCCGCTGCCCGGACGGCCCTTTGACCGCCGTGACGGGCTTCTGTGCTGTGTCCCGCTCATATGTCCCTCCGAGGTGTGCACTCACCGCATAACAGAATTATACCCCAAAAGGGACCTCTTGCGAAAAAAAGGGGCCAAATAAGAAAAAGAAGCTCCAAGTATGGTATGATATAATACTGCGGAAAGGAACACTCAGATTATGACGGGCATAATATTCACCGTGCTGTGCGCACTCATCCTGGACCGGATAACCAAGCTGATCTGTATAAAATACCTGGCGGGGGAAGCCAGCATACCCATCATAAAGGGCGTGCTGCAGCTCACCTACGTCCGCAACACCGGGGCGGCCTTTTCCATGTTCTCGAACTCCACCAGGGCCCTGGCCGTGTTCACCGCCGTGGTGTGCGTCGTCCTGGTGTTCTTCATGGCCTCCCAGAAGAAAAAGAATCCCGGCAAAAGGATCTACATCATGTCCCTGGCCATGATCCTTGGGGGAGCCCTGGGAAACCTGTACGACCGCTTCGCATACGGCTACGTGGTGGATTTCGTGGACTTCATACTCATCAATTTCGCCGTGTTCAACGTGGCTGACATCTTCATCACAGTGGGAGGGGCCATCTTCTGCTGCTGCCTTCTTTTCGATAAAGAGATCAAACTTTAACAGAGGATATTTCATATGTTCAGACTGCATTCACCCTACGGCGACGCCGGGGACCAGGCCCGGGCCATCGCTTCCCTTTCCGGGGGCGTGGAGGACGGCCTCAGGGAACAGACCCTGCTGGGAGTGACGGGAAGCGGAAAGACCTACACCATGGCCCGCATCATAGAGGAGACGAACCGTCCCACCCTGGTGCTGGCCCACAACAAGACCCTGGCGGCCCAGCTTTACAACGAGTTCAGATCCTTTTTCCCGGAAAACGCCGTGGAATATTTCGTGTCGTATTACGATTACTACCAGCCCGAGGCCTACGTCCCCGGGCAGGACCTGTACATCGAAAAGGACTCGGACATAAACGACGACATAGACAAGCTCAGGCATTCCGCCACCAGCTCCCTGCTGGAGAGGAGGGACGTGATCGTGGTGGCTTCCGTCAGCTGCATCTACGGCCTGGGCAGCCCCGCGGACTACATGAACATGGTGGTCTCCCTGAGACCCGGCACCAGGATGGAACGGGACGAACTTCTCCGTGACCTCACCGACATACAGTACGACCGAAACGACACCGACTTCCACCGGGGCACCTTCCGGGCCAAGGGGGACACGGTGGAGGTCTTCCCCGCTTCGGCGGCGGACTATGCCGTGAGGATAGAGTTCTACGGGGACGAGATAGACCGCATCAGCGAGATCAATCCCGTCACGGGAAAAGTGCTGGGGGGCCGCAACCACGTGGCCATATATCCCGCGTCCCACTACGTCACCAGCCCCGAGAAGCTCGCAGGCGCCCTGAACACCATACAGGAGGAGCTGGACGAGCGCCTCGAATACTTCAATTCCAGGGGCATGCTGGTGGAGGCCCAGAGGCTCATGCAGCGAACCAACTACGACATGGAGATGCTCAGGGAGATGGGCTACTGCAAGGGCATAGAGAACTATACCCGCCACATCAACCACACGAAGGCCGGGGAGCCGCCCTATACCCTTCTGGACTACTTCCCGGACGACTATCTGATGTTCGTGGACGAGTCCCACGTCACCCTGCCCCAGGTAAGGGGCATGTGGGGAGGGGATCATTCCCGCAAGGAGAACCTGGTGGACTACGGCTTCCGCCTGCCCTCCGCCTTCGACAACCGCCCCCTGAACTTCGAGGAATTCGACGAACACATCAACCAGGTCATCTACGTGTCCGCAACCCCGGGGGAATACGAGACCTCCCGCAGCTCCAACACCGCCCAGCTCATCGTCAGGCCCACCGGCCTGATCGACCCGAAGGTCACCGTGGTGCCCACTAAGGGGCAGATAGAACACCTGCTGGGAGTGCTCAGGGATCAGAGCGCGAAGGGAAACAGGGTGCTGGTCACCACCCTCACCAAGAGGATGGCGGAGGATCTGACCCAGTACGTTTCGAAGGCGGGCATCGCCGCGAAATACATGCATTCCGACATAGACACCCTGGAGCGAAGCGAGCTGATCAAGGACCTGAGAAGCGGCGTGTTCGACGTGCTCATAGGAATAAACCTGCTCAGGGAGGGCCTGGACCTGCCGGAAGTCAGTACAGTCGCCATCCTGGACGCGGACAAGGAGGGCTTTCTGAGGAGCACCACTTCCCTGATTCAGACCATAGGAAGGGCCGCCCGGCATGCGGAAGGCCAGGTCATCATGTACGCGGATACCATCACCCCCTCCATGAAGACCGCCATCGACGAGACCGAAAGGCGCCGCGCCATCCAGGAAGCCTACAACGAGGAGCACGGCATAGTGCCCCGGGGAATTACCCGGGAAATACATCAGAGCCTTATCGAGGCCCTCTCCCCCGAGGAGGAGAGCAAACCCCGTTCGGAGAAGAAGCTGCCCCGCTCCGCTCCCGCGAAGGGGCTTGAGGATATGATAGCCCAGCTGGAGAAGGACATGAAGGAAGCCGCCGCGAAGCTCGATTTCGAGAGGGCCATGGTCCTCCGGGACCGCATAAAGAATCTGAAAGATCAGACGGAGGGGAAATGAGGGATCTTTTCGCCACATGCGCCTTCGGCACCGAGAGCGTCCTCAGAAGGGAGCTGACGAATCTGGGATACCCCATCGTCTCGTCCCGGGACGGGCTTCTGCAGACCCGGGGGGAGGCCGAAGACGCGCTGAAACTCAACATATCTCTTCGCAGCGCCAACCGCCTGCTGATGGGGGTGGGAGAATTTACCGCCCGCAGCTTCGACGAGCTCTTCGACGCCACATACTGCCTTCCCTGGGAGAAGTTCATCCCTCCCGAGGGCCGCTTCAACGTGGAGAAGATAACCTCGGTGGGCTCGAAGCTCTTCTCGAAGAGCGACTGCCAGAGGATCATAAAGAAAGCCGCGGCGGAAAAGCTCATGAAGGCCCACCGCGTAAGCGTGCTGCCGGAGACCGGGGCCAACTACCCCATCTACGTGCAGATCAGAAACGATGCGGTGAACATATTTCTCAACACCAGCGGAGACGGCCTCAACCGCAGGGGATACCGCCTGAACAGGGGGAAGGCCCCCCTGATAGAGACCCTGGCCGCTTCCATCGTGATGCTCTCGGGCTGGAGGGGCGGCATAGACCTGGCGGATCCATTCTGCGGCTCCGGCACCATAGCCATTGAGGCCGCGATGATCGCCACGGACACCCCGCCGGGCATCGGGCGCTCCTTTGCTATGGAGGAGTGGTTCCCCGGGAAAGCAAAAGACT